>CALGRQ010000356.1 GCA_937880795.1 uncultured Dyadobacter sp.
TTCAATGGGTCTTCGCAAATTTTGAAATAGAGCTTGAAGATACGCAACTTTGGCTCAAATGGAAGTTAAAGGCCTTTTTTATAGGGTAAGGAAGATGTAGGAGGCATCATTTGACAATGCAGGCTTACTTCTTGTCTCGCGGGCTTATCGAAGCATTTGAATTTAGTTTTATCGCATTCGTTTTCACCCCTTCGACAAGCTCAGGGTGACAGGTTGGTTTTATCAATTGTGATAGGAATTTGTCATGCTGAGCTTGTCGAAGCATTTGAATTTAGTTTTATGGCATTCGTTTTCGACCCTTCGACAAGTTTAGGGTGACCGCATTCTTTATATTGATCAGGCGAGTAGTGACAAGACATGTATATTCTGTAACATCATATCACGTCATTTTTAAAACTGTTATTACTTTTAGTCAAAAATAATCGAATCATGGAATCACAAACTATATCCCGCAAAAAATTTATTAAAAACTCATTGCTGATGGCAGGTACGGGGTTACTACCAATTACTTCACCGCAGTTTGAACAAAATACACAATTAGGGGATGCCAAGAAGTCTTCCGTTTTTAAAAATGTAAGACTAGAAACGGGGTTTGAATTCGATGAAAATGGAGAAGTTGTACAGACCCAAACAGATCTGTTTTTGGTTGAAATTCAGGATGGTAAAATTAAGGCTGTGTTGCCCAATAAGCCCAGTGCAAATGCGGTGGATGCAAAGGGTTGGCTTATGTTACCGGCCTTTAAAGATATGCACATTCACCTCGACAAAACATTTTATGGCTTGCCCTGGAAAGCAAAATCACCCAAACACAGGTCGGTGAAAGATCTGATTGCTTATGAGCAACAAATTATTCCTGAGTTGTTAAAAACTTCAGTACCCCGGTCCGAAAAACTGATTGAACTCTTGCAGTCCCATGGTACCAACTATGCCCGGTCACATGTGAATATAGATCCAACCTCAGGTTTGGATTCTTTGAAGAATTTGCAAAAGGCGTTGGCTAATAAAAAAGATACATTTCAATGCGAATTGGTAGCATTTCCACAGCACGGAGTTTATTATACCAAGTCCGCCGAATTGATGAAAGACGCAGCCCAAATGGATATAGACTTTATCGGAGGTTTAGATCCAACAAGCATTGATGGCTCCATCGAGAAACAAATGGACTATATTATTCAATTGGCTTTGGATTATAAGAAAGGTATTGATATCCATTTACACGAGCGAGGGGAGTCGGGCCTGAATACCATTCAATACCTGATCGATAAAGTTATGGAAAATCCGACGCTTAAAGGTAAAACCTTTGTAAGTCATAGCTTTGCGTTGGCGAACCTGGATGCCAATAAAACGGAGGAAATGGCTGAGAAACTTGCGCAAGCACAAATCGGTATTGCGTCAACGATTCCTATTGGCGGTATGATTATGCCAATCCCGACTCTATATAAAAATGGTGTGGAGGTGGTGACGGGAAACGATTCTATTGTAGACTGGTGGAGTACCTTCGGAACGGGAAGTGTGCTACAAAAGGCAAATCTGGCTGCTCAGCTGTACGGCTACCGAACCGAATTTGATTTGTCAAGAATATTGAAACTGGCCACGGGAAACGTGCTGCCTTTGGACAATAAAGGAAAGCAACAATGGCCCAAGGCCGGTGATATTGCCGATGTGGTTCTTGTAGAGGCAAGTTGTTCAGCAGAAGCGGTTTCAAGAGTTTCACCGATTAAATCATTGATTCACCATGGGAAAGTTGTGTTTTAAGTGGGGACTCTATTATAATACATATTATAAATGCATGCTCAGCAACCATTGATTTAAACGAACCTACCAGCCTGCCAAATCCTAAGTGCAGGCCATACCAAAGCACCATGATGCTTTGGTATAAACCTTGCTTTGCGAAGGTATAGACATGCATGCAATCGTTCTGGAGAATAAATATTAGCTACTGATTGCCACACAGTTGGGTGTTTTAACCATGGCGAAACTACTCACTTCATATGGAGCAGATGTGAATCATCAAAAGGACAATCCTCAATTCGTAGATATTTCTACGGCTCAAAATTTTTATTTTATCGAAATCAGATTGGAGGTATAAGGGGTTTGGGATGTCAGTCAGAAGCAACTTGCTTCTTAGACTTTTCCATGCATTTGATTCGCACTCAGATTAGTCTCCAATTACTTCTCGTTTTATGTATCGATCAAAAAACAAATTCGATTAAGGTATATTTTTCTGCTTCGGTTGATTTATGGTATAATGAATGTGGGTTTAAGTTATGGTTTGTTCGGAGAGTAGCTCTCTTTCTATAATCAATAATTAACTAATTCGTTAAGTAGTGGTATTTATTTTATGCCTATCAATAAATATTTCTATAAATAAATTTAAATGCACAAAAATATTTCATTTGCAAGGAGTATTTTTAACAAGTTGTTTTTTTATCGCTGCATTTAAATCTGCATAAAGTATGGATCAAAGTTTTACCCTAAAAGAATTTATTAATAAGATTTTAGCTACTAGCCTGAGTGGTTATGCTCTTAAAATACTCCTATTCCTCATATGGATACCTGCCTGTTTATATGCACAACAGACCGATACTTTGATGTCTGCGAAGGATGCAGCTCAAAACTCGCGCATGATCATTTTTCAAAACGGAGGACTTCTGTTGAACGGTGAGTTTACAGGAGACCCATCAGGAATCGCACCGACCCAAGGAACGGGGACGCGAATGATGTGGTATCCGGGTAAAGGAGCCTTCAGGGCAGGTGGCGTATCGGGTTCGCAGTGGGATGGAGCAAATATTGGAGATTATTCCGTAGCTATAGGTCAGGATACGCGGGCGTTGGCTAGCAATTCTATTGCTTTTGGCTTGAGGTCGTTGGCTTCGCAACAATCGTCCTTTGCCGTAGGTGAGCAAAATACGGCAAGTGGGGCGGCGTCTGTTGCGATGGGTTACCATGCGCATACCAATGCACGGCAAGGCAGTTTTGTTTTTGCAGACAGGGCCACAGTAGATACCCTCCGTGCAGGTGTGAATCACTCCGCAAACTGGCGCGTCAGCGGTGGGTTTAGAATGTTTACGTCATCCAATCTTAGCACGGGTGTTACGATTCAGAGTGGAGCTGCCGTAAGTAACTGGGGTCAGGCCAATGCGGTGATTTCTACATCAACAGGGGCTTTGTTGACCACGGGGGGAATATGGCAAAATGTCTCTGATGTGCACAGTAAGCATCGGTTCGAACAAATATCGAATGAGCAAATCCTGGAAAAACTCCGACATCTTCCTATTACAAGGTGGAGTTACAAAAAGGAGGATGATAGTATAAGACATATCGGCCCTATGGCGCAAGATTTCTTTGCGGCCTTCAGACTTGGGCATGACAACCGTGGCATTGGAACCGTGGATGCGGATGGTGTTGCATTGGCAGGTATTAAAGCACTGGAAGAGCGTACCCGTAACCTTGCGGAGGAAATCGAAAGTTTGAAAGCAGATAATGCTGCACTGCGTCAGGAAATGAAAGATAACAATGGTAATTCCATGAGTACTATGGCATTGTTTGTTCTTGCCATGGTGGGAGGCTTTGCTTTGCTACGTCGGAATCGGGTGGTGAGTTGAGGTCTGTGTTCATTCAGAACACCTTTATTTCTTCTGTTTTAAGTTTAAATCAAACTATTGACAATGAAATTTATATATATACTGACACTTCTTGTCGGACTTGGCGGGAATGCTCTAGCCCAGGGGATTTCAAGCGTGGCTGGAACCGTCATTCTTAAAGGCGGAAGTTTACGGGTCAAAGGTGATTTGCGATTGAGTGGAGGGGCGTTTGTCAATGATGGCCATGTTTTCGTTTCCGGAAATATAGTGAATAATCAAGCTATGACAGAAGCGGACAAAGGTTCGCTAACATTGGATGGTACGGCATCGCAGACCATCAGCGGTACCGAGCCCTATTTTACGCGATTCTTGACAGTGAACAATGCAGGCGGCGTTGTGCTGGGTAATAGCATCAAGGTAGGTGGTAAGATTACCTTCTTGAATGGGATAGTGGACGCAAGCAACAATTCGGCTACGCTGGTGCTAGGAGATACGGCATTGGTGACGGGGGTGTCCGATGCATCGCATGTGAATGGCTCGGTGATCAAGACAGGTATTGGTAATTTCCTTTACCCGGTGGGGGATGGTGTTAGATACCAGCCTGTTGCTTTGGACTTAACCGAAAACAGCGCCGGAATGAGTGTCCGCTATTTCGCGGAAGATGTGGGAGCCGGCTCTTTTGCCACCACCGGAGCTTCAAATATTGCGTTGGAGGCTTATAATAAGGAGGAGTACTGGGACCTGGTGCCAAAAGGAACGGCAACGGGTAAGGTTGTTATTAGATATGATAATTATAATAATCCTTCGATAACTACATCTGATAGTTTGAATGTGTTTAAGGTTGCACATCTTAGGAATGGCGATTGGCTCAATGAAGGAGATAAGGTTACAGGCGATTTAATGTCCGGGCACGTTACGAGCAAGGTTATATCCTCATGGAGTCCGTTCACACTTGGAGTTATTCCGGAGGTTAGGTTGCCGGTGACGCTGGTGAGTTTTCATGCGAAAGCCATAGAGAGCAGCGCATTGATAGAGTGGGAAACGGTAAGCGAGACAAATGCCTCACACTTTGAAGTGGAGAGAAGTAGTGACGCAAAAAACTTTGAAAAAATCGGGACGGTGGCCGCAGTTGGGAACAGTACCGCATGGCAAACTTACCTCTTTACTGATCTAACATTAGGCAATCAGTCACGAACCGTGTATTACAGACTTCGTTCTGTGGATAGGGACGGCACTTTCAGTTTCTCGAGATCGGTTTCGGTGCAAACGAAAGGGAGCGGGCAATTGGTGAACGTTTACCCCAATCCGGCTCGAAAGGTTAGTGTTGTGACCGTTATGTCACGTGTCTCTGCAAATGAAGTGAGCCTTTGGGATATGTTTGGCAGACAAGTACCGGTTCGAACAGAACTTACCTCTGATACTTCTGTGAAAGTGAACTTGCATGGTGTTGCATCAGGTGTCTATTTCCTTAAACTAACTACCAACGAAGGCGTGGTAAATCATAAACTGGTTGTCGAATAACGCTAATACCTAATCCTTTTTGATATGAAACGAATCATTATAGTTGCGCTATTTGCAGGAATTACTTCTTTGGCCCAGGCCCAGGTGGGAATAGGCACTTTGACGCCGCGGGCTGGATTGCATGTGGCGGACAGCAGCGTCGTTTTCTCTGCTCCTGGTGATGTAAACGTAACCAAACTTACGCCTGTGGAAGGAGAGGGACGGCGTATGATGTGGTATGTGGATAAGGCTGCATTCCGAGTTGGACGCGTGGGCTCTTACGGCAGTACCTACTGGAACAGGGACAACATCGGGAATTATTCATTTGCTGCGGGGCAAAATACCCGTGCATCAGGGAGCCACTCTTTTTCAGTAGGGCTTGGAACGACAGCCTCTGGAGATGAATCTGTTGCGTTGGGGAATAATGGTACGGCATCCGGCAATCGATCAATGTCATTCAATGGGACCGCTAGTGGAGTGGGCTCCTTAGCGTTGGGCAGTGGTGCGCAGGCTTCTGCCGATGATGCGTTGGCTCTGGGGCCGTCGTCGGTGGCGAGCGGGCTAGCATCGGTCGTAATCGGACCTTCTACTGCTCATGGTGCATTTGCGGTCGCAATTGGTCTGCAAAATAGCGCTCGAGGTAATTTTTCTACTGCATTGGGTAAAAATGCGCGCGTCCGTCATCAGGGATCCTTTGTAATCAGTGACGGGAGTGCAGGATTTAGCTCTGACAGTGCGTACAGCACTGCCAATAATCAGCTTACCATGCGCTTCGTCGGAGGTGCCCGTGTTTTTACTAACCAGGGGCTTACAAGTGGTGTGGAAATTTCAGCCGGTGGAGGATCGTGGAGTACGGTCAGTGACAAAAATAAAAAGGAGAATTTCGAAGTTGTGGATGCCGAAAAGATACTTTGTCAAGTGGCACAATTACCGCTTTCAAGATGGAATTATAAAAGTCAGCCTAATACCACTAGGCACATTGGTCCCATGGCCCAGGATTTTTATGCGGCATTTGGTTTGGATGGAATAGGGAATGACACGACAATTAATACCACCGATATAGATGGTGTTAATATGGCTGCCATTCAAGCATTGGAAAAACGTACTAGAGAATTACAGTTAGAAAATGATCAGTTAAGGGCAAAACTTCAGGCTATGGATAACAAAATGGCTGTTATCGAAAAAATGATCATGGGGACAGCCCGTAAAGAAGAGGTAAGGGTTTCTCGGTAATTTTTACATTCGATTTATAGGACCGCAGTCAGACAAATGGTTTCATTCAGTGATTAGTTTGAAAACGTCCCTATTGGAATAATTTGAAATTGCCCTGGACAGGAGGTATAGGTCGTTTTTTTCTACTTGTTTGGGATCTACCAGGGGTTGAATCAGGCACCTGCTCATTTCAGTAACGGCAATTGGAGGAATTAGTGTAAGTAGTTAAAGTTGACGTGTGATTCCTTTTCATAGATTCATGTTTTAAAGGATATCTCTGGTGAAGATGGTTGCAAATTGCGAGTCAAGAACAATTGATGACAAATTTTGATTCAACGGGTCCCCTGTATTAGTTCAGCTCACTTGTAAAAGTTAGTAAGCATTGTTATAGCGCAATCCTATGAATATTTTCATAGCAAAACTATTTGGAAGAGATTTAGAAGTGGAAGGGTGATTTTTGACCTAAAAAACAATTTAGAAGTAATTTAGAAGTAGAAAAACCGCCTATACAGCGTGTATAGGCGGTTTTTGGAATTTTTGTGGGCCCACCTGGGATCGAACCAGGCACCTACTGATTATGAGTCAGTTGCTCTAACCGAATGAGCTATAGGCCCTTTCCTTATCACTGATATAGGTTAAAAACACTAAATGCAGCTGATCGGAGTGCAAAATTAACAAAACGAATTTAATCTCCAAATCATAATTGACAAGAATAACAGTTTTCTCTGTGACAAGTTTATTATTTTTGTCAAAAAAAGCATTTTGAACAAGCGAAAAATCATCAACGACCCAGTTTACGGATTTATAACAATCGCTTCTGATCTGTTATTTGATCTGGTCGAACACCCGTATTTTCAACGATTGAGGCGAATTAAGCAGCTGGGGTTGGCCGATGTGGTTTATCCGGGTGCTTTGCACACACGGTTTCATCATGCGCTGGGTGCCATGCACCTGATGACGCAGGCTTTGAAATCGTTGCAAGAAAAAGGCCATCAGATTTCGGAGCAGGAGGTTGAGGCAGCTCAGGCCGCTATACTGTTACATGATTTGGGGCACGGCCCTTTTTCCCATGTCCTGGAAAGTGTGCTGATGCCTGATGTGGCACATGAGTCGATCACGTTGGTGATGATGAAGGACCTTAACCGCCAGATGAAAGGACGGTTGGACATGGCTATTCAAATGTTTGAAGGAACTTATCACCGTAAGTTTTTCCATCAGATGATATCAAGTCAGTTGGATATGGACCGGATGGATTACTTGAAACGAGATAGCTTTTATACTGGGGTAATTGAGGGATCGATTGGAGCCGACAGGCTGATCAAAATGTTAGATCTGAGTGGCGACCAACTCGTGATGGAAGAAAAGGGGTTGCTCAGTATCGAAAATTTCCTGCATGCAAGAAGGCTTATGTACTGGCAGGTTTATCTTCATAAAACCTTGCTGAGCGCCCAAGCTATGCTTACACAAGTGTTGCATAGGGCTCGTGAACTGTCGGCAGCGGGAGAAACGCTTTTTGCAACGCCGGATTTTAGCCGATTTTTGAAAAATAGATTTTCTTTGGCCGACTTCGAAATGCAAAAAGATCTGTTGGCATCGTTTAACAGTTTGGATGATAACGATATTTGGGCCTCTGTAAAAGGTTGGGTGAAACACACGGATCCTGTACTTTCTTCGTTGAGCAATATGTTGTTGGAAAGAAAGCTATTCAAGATTATGATACTGGATATGCCGCCTACCGACGAGATCATAAATCCCATACGCGAGCAATTATCAAAATCTGGTTTGAACACATTTGAACAGTCTTATTTTCTGATTACCGGTGAAACGTCTAACTGGGCCTATGAGAAAGATCAAGACCCTATACGTGTAAAAATGAAGGATGGGAAATTGCTGGATATTGCCAGTGCATCGGACATTCCTACCATTGATGCACTCACCAAGATTGTACGTAAGTATTATGTATGTTGGGGTAAAAATGTATCTTTGCGTGATTAGTCAGAATGTAAAATTGTTTCTGAGAAAAAATAAGTCTTTTTGACTAATTCCTTTTTTATTGCGTACCACCATAATACCCGAAATTAGCCGAAAAATATGAAATTTACTGTCAGCGAGATTGCCCAAATGCTTGATGGAACTATTGTTGGAGACAAAAGCGCAACGATTGAGTCGGCTGCTAAAATAGAGGAGGGACAACCAGGTTGTATTTCGTTTCTTGCCAATAGTAAATATGAACCTTATATATACACCACACAGTCTTCTGCAGTAATTGTTAATAAGGATTTTAGTCCCAAAAAGGAGGTTTCGACTACCTTGATATATGTTGAGAATGCGTATACAGCTTTTACCATTCTTTTAGAAGAGTACCAAAAACGCCTGGCTGGTGTGAAGCGTGGTATTGAGCAACCTAGTTTTTTAGGTGATGGAGGCCAAATTGGTGAAGATATATACCGTGGCGCATTTTCATACATTGGTAAAAATGCGGTAATCGGTAAGCGCGTAAAAATTTATCCACAAGCCTATATTGGAGATAACGTACATATCGGGGATGACACAGTCATTCACCCCGGCGTACGTGTTTATGACAATACGGTGATCGGGAAAAACTGTACTATTTTTGCCAACACAGTGATTGGGAGCGATGGCTTCGGCTTTGCACCGCAGTCCGACGGTTCCTATAAAACCATTCCACAATTGGGTAATGTTGTGCTGGAAGATAACGTAAGTATTGGCGCAAACGCGACAATCGACTGCGCGACTATGGGCTCTACCATTATCCGAAATGGAGCTAAAATAGATAACCTGGTGCAGATTGCACACAATGTGGAGATTGGAAAAAATACGGTTATTGCTGCTCAATCGGGGGTTTCGGGCTCATCACAAATTGGTGAACAATGTGTGATCGCCGGACAAGTGGGAATTTCCGGACATTTAACCGTTGCCAATAATACCAAGATTGGTGCACAAAGTGGCTTAGGGAAATCCATTAAAAAAGAAGGACTTTCACTTTCGGGATCACCCGCACGTGACCTGAACGAACACCTACGCTCTATGGCTCAGATGCGCAGATTCCCGGAATTAGAGGGAAGGCTTAAAGAATTAGAAGGCAAATGCCAGCCTACTGTTATTGAAAATAGAAATTAGTGAATTAATAAATTACAATCATTGATTTACTTAGAATTCGCATAATCAATCCCCGTCGCCTTTAAGTAGATAAGGAGAATATAATGAACGAAAAACAACAAACCATTTCAAAATCAGTATCCGTTACCGGAGTTGGGTTGCACACCGGAGTTGTAGCAACAATGACTTTTGTACCAGCCCCTGCTAATCACGGATATAAGTTTCAGCGCGTGGATTTACCCGGTCAGCCAATTGTTGATGCTGATGTTGACAATGTAGTAGATTTGTCAAGAGGTACAACCATCGAACAAAACGGCGCACGTATTCACACCGTTGAGCATACTCTGGCCGCTTTGGTAGGGTTACAAATTGACAACGTATTGATTCAGCTAGATGGACCGGAACCTCCAATTATGGATGGAAGCTCTATCAAATTTGTAGATGCGTTGATTGAGGCGGGTACTGAGGAGCAAAATGCATACCGTAACTATTTTGAAGTTCCGGAATACGTTCATTATAAGAATATGGATACCAGTACGGAGATGGTGGCTTTGCCACTCTCGGATTATAGATTGACTGTGATGGTCGATTATAACTCGACGGTGATTAGTAGTCAACATGCTTCTTTGAATGATATTACTTTATTTAAGGATGATATCGCTTCTTGCCGGACTTTTGTGTTCTTGCATGAACTGGAAGCGCTATACAAGCAAAACCTCATTAAAGGGGGAGATTTAACAAACGCCATTGTGATCGTTGACCGCAAGGTGGAAGATGGTGAACTGGATCATCTGTCTCAGTTGCTAAACAAACCGAAAGTGAGCGTTGACGAGTCGAAAGGGATTTTGAACAACGTTGATCTGCATTACCCCAACGAAATGGCCCGACACAAGCTGTTGGATCTGATCGGGGATTTGGCTTTGATTGGGCGCCCAATTAAAGCACAAATTTTGGCTGCTCGTCCGGGTCATGCCGCGAATGTGGCTTTGGCTAAAAAGATTAAGAAGTTAATAAAATCAGGGAAAGGTAATATTCCGCAGTACGATCCTAATAAAGCGCCTGTATTTGATATTAATCAAATTAGCCAGTTGCTTGCACATCGTTATCCTTTCCAGATGATCGACAAAATCATTGCATTGGATGAAAACAGTGTGGTAGGGGTTAAAAATGTCACGATCAATGAAGAATATTTTGTTGGACACTTCCCGGGAAATCCGGTGATGCCGGGTGTTCTTCAATTAGAAGCCATGGCGCAAACGGGTGGAATCCTTGTATTGACCAGTGTTCCGGATCCTGATAATTACTGGCCATATCTGATCGGTATTGATGCATGTCGCTTCCGTCGTAATGTTTTCCCGGGTGATACCGTTATATTTAAATGCGAATTCACATCTCCGATGAAAAGAGGAATTGTTAAGATGAGCGGTCGGGGATATGTTTCCGGACAGCTCGTGTGTGAAGCCGATATGATTGCAAGCTTGGTAAAGAAAAAATGACACAATCGTTAGCATATATCCATCCTGACGCTAAGATCGCTCAGGGTGTTGAAGTTGAACCTTTCGCCATGATTCACAATGATGTGGAAATTGGAGAAGGGACTTGGATTGGTTCGCACGCGGTAATCAATTCGGGAGCCCGTATCGGGAAAAATTGCCGAATATATCCAGGTGCTGTTGTTTCTGCAACTCCACAGGATTTGAAATACAACAACGAGTATACCCTAACGGTGATTGGTGATAATACCACCATTCGTGAGTACGCAACCATCAGTCGTGGTACTGAGGAGCACTGGAAAACCGTAGTGGGGTCTGATTGTTTGATCATGGCCTATGCGCACGTTGCACACGACTGTCGTGTGGGCAATAATTGTATCATTGGAAATAATGTTCAAATGGCTGGTCACGTACACATCGGAGACTGGGCCATTGTAAGTGCACTCAGCGCGGTACATCAGTTTGTTAAAATTGGTTCGCATGCGTTTATTTCTGGTGCGTCACTGGTAAGAAAGGACGTTCCACCTTTTACAAAAGCGGCTCGGGAACCTATTTCTTATGCAGGGATTAACTCTGTGGGTTTACGCAGAAGAGGGTATAGCAACGAAAAAATCAATGAAATTCAGAATATTTATCGTTACATATACATGCGTGGCTTCAACAATGCGGAAGCATTGCAGCAAATTGAGCTAGAATTACCACCATCCAATGAGCGGGATGTGATTATTAACTTTGTTCGTAATTCGGAACGCGGAATTATGAAAAGTCCGTTTCAGTCTAATGGATCAACAGAATCAGAATCGTAGATAAGATTAAAAACCCGCTTTTTAGCGGGTTTTTTGTTATTTGACGGCCAAGACAATTACCTCATCGTTTTCGGCGATTGTGCCACTTTGTTGGGTAACCACATTTTGTCCAAATTGTATTTTGTTATTAATACGCCTATATCCAGTCAGCGTTTTTAAGGGTTCTTGTCCCTGAGCAGCCGTTTCGGGATCTATGGTGATCATGATACATCTAGAGCAGGGTTTTACAATTTCAAATTCAATATTGCCAACTTTGAAAGAGGTCCAGTTGTCCTCTGCATGGGGAGCTGTTCCTGTTACGACAAAATTGGGTCTGAAACGCTTCATCGTGATGGGCATTGCAAGCTGCTCGTTCAGGTGATCCAGTGCGCTCTGAGATATCATCATAAAGGGATAGCCGTCGGCAAAACTTACGTTTTCATCGTGACTCGCGTACCTGGGATCTACTTTTCGCTCCACAGAATCGGGCATGAAAACGAGTTGTACTTGCTGACTCAGTTGCTTGCTAAGCCATATATCGGCCTCATCACATACAGTCACTGCCGATGTGGTATCAGCCCATATTTTTACTGTAATGGTTTTAGCTGATACCGGTGTAAAAGGTATATGAATTTCTGCTCGATCTATTCTGGAAGTTAAAAGCAGGCCGCTGTCGGTTAGGGCCACGTTTATCAGCGCCATCTTGGGGTGTACCCGTTGCGTCAAAAATTGACCATCTTCATCAACAATGAGCCAGCGGCGGTCATATTTAAGTCCACGCCCCTCCACTTGGGCAGTGGTTAAACGGATTCCTCCCAGCGATTTTACGGGGTAAATCCATATTTCTGATAGTTTCATCACTTGATTAGCAGTGTGTTTATTGAATGAATTTTCCTTTTGCGTAGGTCTTATCTTTTACAAATCCGTTTTTTAGATTCATCACAATGGAGAACGAATTGCTGGCAAAACCAGGTGTATATTGTGATCTTCCATAAGTGATTTCAAAATTTTTGACTCTGAACCAGGCCCCATAGGAGAAACCGGCTAAGGCCCCACGATTTACCAAACGTAATTCCTGGCGCCTTAAATGATCGTAACCCAGTAAAATTCTAAAATTGGTATGTATAAGTATCTCTGTTCCTAATGATAAATGCCGCGCTAATTTCTCCACTACGCCTACTTCTCTGGGTTGCCTAAGGCCCGTGTTGGTATAGGTATAAAAAAGGTTGGGGTCATTGTAGACCATGTCAAATTTATTAAGGTGGTGTACCGTTGCTGTAAACCGGATGGGCATGTAGAGCGGTTTGGTACTAACTCCAATTCTTACATCGAAAGGAAGGATAGGGTCGTAACCACTATAAAAATTTTGTTTGAGAAACCCTATATTTTTTACCGTAAGACCTATGGTTAAATCCTGTTGTGGATGCTTAAATGTAGCGCCCCAGTCCATGGCTATGCCCCAGGTAGTGTACGATTCCATGGCCGATGCCACCAATTTGCTTGTGGCTCCAACCGTAAATGCTCCTATTTTATGTGCATAACCCAAAGAAAGACCATAGTCGGCGGCTCTAAATTCACCGATTACATTTCCGATGTCGTCGGTTTGTTCCATGGTTCCATAATGGAGATATTGTATGCCGGCAACCCAGGTTCCTCGGTTGTTTTTTAAAGACTTTGCATAAGCCAAATTGACCATTTTGGTGTCCGCCAAATACGACATCAGATTTAGAGCGATGTTGTCTGATACGGTGCTATCCAATGCCGCTGGATTTTGAAAGAACAACGCAGGATCGTTTCCTGATACAGTAATATGGTTTGCACCCATTGCAGTACTGGTACCAGTTGCCGGTAATTGTAGAAAATCCAATTTACTTCGTCCACCCGTGTTTTGGGCTACCAGAGAGAAACTGAGCGTAGCAAAGAATAATGTTAAAATATAAAAGCACAATGCTGGCCGGCTCATTGGAATATAATTATTTCCTTATTCTATAAAAATGACGCTATATTTATAACTTGTCCAAGAGCAAATGTAACCATATCGTCCGTAATACATGGAATTCCAATCTGCCGAAGGTTTAAAAAAGGATCTATTAGATAAAAAAAATGCAGAAGCTGCCTTGGGTGGTGGAGCCAAGCGTATTGACGCGCAACATGCAAAAGGAAAACTCACCGCCCGCGAACGTATTGAAATTCTCGTTGATAAAGGTTCTTTTGAAGAGATTGGCAAGTTTGTGATGCATCGTAGTAAAGATTTTGGTTTAGATAAAGAGCATTATTTGGGTGACGGCGTGGTTACAGGTTATGGTAAAATTAACGGAAGGCTCACCTATATCTTTGCTCAAGACTTTACTGTTTTTGGGGGGTCACTTTCTGAAACGCATGCAGAAAAAATAATCCGTATTATGGATCTGGCCATGAAGAATGGCGCACCCGTTGTAGGGTTAAACGACTCGGGTGGAGCGCGGATTCAAGAAGGGGTTCTCTCTTTGGCGGGATATGCCGATATATTCTATAAAAACACACTGGCTTCGGGGGTTATTCCGCAGATTTCTGCGATAATGGGCCCTTGTGCTGGTGGTGCCGTATATTCTCCGGCCATTACGGATTTTATCATGATGGTGGAAAACACCAGTTACATGTTTGTGACGGGGCCAAATGTGGTAAAAACAGTAACCCATGAAGATGTAACATCGGAAGAGCTGGGAGGAGCTATGACCCATGCTGTGAAGTCGGGCGTAACGCATTTTGTT
>CALGRQ010000357.1 GCA_937880795.1 uncultured Dyadobacter sp.
CGGTGACTGTTAATAAATTCCAAAATACCCAGGTCCCGAAGTGCAATTACGGATTGAAAAAACATGGGACCGAAAGCGATTTTCTGTGCTTCGTACTTGGCTTCAATAGCCGATAATTCCTTTTTCATCTATTTATTTATGGTTCTCTGCTTAGTGCAGATGAAGGTATAATCCTGTTTTTGAATCTCTTGGCAAATTTTTTCTTCTTGATATCCTTCTCATGCCAAACGATGTAACCGCCTAATGTACCTCTAAAACGCTGAAAAAAGTTCTCCCGGTGCGATAGTTTCACAAAAGACTTCCCCATTGTATTATGCAAATCAACCCTTGGTTCCTGCATGTCAAGGCTACGTAGGGTATCCAGCACAGTAGGCAAAAATGCAATTGGCAAGTCAAATTTGCTTACAAATTTACGCATATAACTGTTTTGATAGGGATCCGTAGCCAATGCCACTTTCCTGAATCCCAAATCCCGTGCCATGCAAAAAGAATAATACACATTTTCGGTGCTGTGTTCCGCCTTTTCCTCTGTAAACAAATTCCCGGCGGGTATACCCAGTTCTTCTGCATAAGCCGCCATTACCCGACTTTCTATATATGGTGTAGCCACTGCGGATCCCGAAAATATAATATTTTGGGCATAACCCTTTTCGTATAGAAACTTGGCCCAATGAATTCGCATTTTTAAAACACGTTCCCAATTTTGCCCGTTGTACGGAAAACCCGGAACGATAACAGCGTCATAAGGATGATGAACAATATCCTGCATAAAGGCCTTTTCCGACGACCGAAACATCATTTTTGTACAGCTTGTACATAAAAGGATGACGGGAATAAAAATAATCAGAAGTCGTTTTACCACAATGACAGGAAATAAAAAAGCTGTAAATGACTTCAAAATAGAAGAACCATTTACAGCTTAGGAAACTTATGTTCAAATCAGTTTTGAAACATGAAAATAGAAAACTATTTCTTATTTCTCATTATTTAACTCCCATACTCCACGTTTTATAGTATTTGGAGCCAATATTTTGATTGATTTTATAAACCGCACCCGCCCAATAATTACGGAATCCGAAACCGGCCGCTTTACCTTCTACTTTCTCCATCAAAAGAATCTTTTTGGTTGCCAGATCAATGAAGGTAACCCAAACAGTCATTTTTTCCGCCGTTTTGCTCAGACTTTCTACAATGTACACAACGCCTATACCATCCTTGTCAGCTAGTGAGTAGTTTGCCACCGATTTCCTCGCTTGTGCTTCTTCAAGAGTATAACGCTCGTCTGTTATGTTATCGGCCACATTTACCTTTTTATTGTACTTAATCATATCGGCAACCTTGGCTTCATATTGATCCTCCCGCAATTTTAAGGGTTTAACTAAAGAAAATTTATTGGGTTCGAATTCGATGAGATTGTTCCAACTCACCATATGTTGATTATGAATTGCGCCAGCATCTGTAAAACCTGAGCTTCCTATATACTTTGCCTGCGTAAAATCCAATCCTAAAAAAACAACCTTAGCCTTTCCATTAAAGAGGTCGGACATGGTACTTTGAGCCGAAGCAGCAACAGATAAAAAAACTTAAAATTAAAGCGTTTTTCATAAGGCTAATGGATGGTTATTATTGATTGTAATTCGTTATTTTAATTGCTTATCCAGGTATGATGCCAGTGTTTTGCCTGCTTTGGCGTAGGATTCAGCAATGCGGACTCCTGTTTCGTAATCGAAACCTCCAAACTGTCCGCCTGGCACCTTTGACATGGCAATTTCCGCAACCTTATTAGATTTATTAGCGGACTCGACCAGGTCAAATAAAAAATCGACAGTCGCATTTTTACGAACCACACCAACATTGAACCCTGGCTCTACGAACTTGGTATGGACAATTAAGGTATACTTCGCTCCAGTGTTTCCATGCACAGCCATGATTCCTTTCTCAGCTAGTCCTTTGTTCAGTAATTCTTCAAACTTGGGTTCATATTTATCCTTTCTGTCGTCAACCCAGGTTTTCTTCCAGGCATCGCCCTTTCCTGCCTCCTTTGCGTTGTATTCTCCTGCCTTTTTATCAAGATACTCTTGTTCCGTGGCAAACTTACCTACGCCAAAGGACGAATAATCATACTCAATATTAAGGATCTTCTGTCCCGAAAGGACATCCACATTTCCCGATTTCACTTCCACCCTTTGCGCCTGCACATCGTTTGCAAAAATGGCCAAAGCAGCAATAGTTGCCGCATAAATAATAGTTTTCATTTTATTTGATTTAAGGCTATAAATAGATAAATCAAATATATATCAATTTCTCAGGTTTGCGTTTTTCCTGCTTGTGTATTCTGAACGTAAGTTCTTGAGCGGTAATAAACTCTAAAATGGGCGACACCCTTAACCTCGATTTGAACAAAGAATGTAACATTTCTTTGAACACCGGATTAGAAAGTTGCAATGGCAATAAAATGGATATTTCATCATTGCCATATTCATTTTTTGAAATAACAACCTGGTACAGTTCGATTTCCTTGACCATATCCAAAACATCAAAAATCGCAGGAGGAAAAATAGTAGTCCCTTTAAACTTGATCATTTGTTGTTTTCGTCCAACTACCGGACCCAACCGTGGTGTTTTGCGCCCGCATGCACAGGGAGCATAATATACATTGCATAAATCACCCGTTTTGTAACGTAAAAGAGGCATCCCCTCTACACCAAGAGTTGTAACCACCACTTCACCTAAGCCGCCATCTGGCACCGCATTCCCCTCCTCGTCTACTACTTCCAATATGAGTAAATCCGGATTGACGTGCCCTCCCTTTCCTTCGCCACATTCCGTGAATGCTGCGCCCATCTCTGTAGAAGCATACGTAGAATAAAGTTTGACATTCCATTGGGAAGTGATCCTTTTACCAAGCTCATTGAGCGTAAAATCTGCGTTTCGAATCGGTTCACCAATGCATATAATCGACTTCACACTCGAATTGCCATAATCAATACCGTTGGCTTCTGCATAATCCAAAAGACGGGGAATAAACGAAGGTATCGCAATCAAAACTGTTGGAGAGAAACGTTGTATAGACTCCCATTGCAAAAAAGGTGCACCAGGACCTACCCGTATCATTCCCGCCCCTATTTTTCTTGCTCCCATCCAATAAGCTAAACCGGCCATAAAACGCTTGTCGATGGTGGTCATTAGTTGATATATATCATCTGCACCCCCACCTGCACATCGAAATGACTCCGCTTCGTTATTGGCCAACCTTTCTATATCCGAATCGGTCAGGTAAAAAGCAACAGGATCGCTCATCGTGCCTGAGGTAGTTACAAAATCAGCAATTTGCGTTTTCGGTACGCATAGAAATGCATCGTTTTGGCGCGCCAGATCGTCCTTGGTAGTAAACGGTAGTCGACCCAGATCTGAAACAGAAGTGATCGAGTCTGCATCTACCTGTTGTTCCCGGAATAACACCTGATAATAGCTCGAATGCTCCGAGACGTATTGAATTAACTCCTTTAAGCGCTCAGTGGAGTATATATTGTTAAGGTTTTCGGTTTTCATAATGTCTTAATCAGGCAAATTTCGTGTGTATGATATAACTTCATTATTGTCGTAATAATAGCAAATCCAACTACTGCAATTGCTGTTTACAAGCTTCTATTTTTGCAATTATGGAATGCTTTTCGTTGAGCGACGCTACCTCGTATTTCAGCGATTTCTGAAAATAGTCAATCGCCTTTTTATAGTCTTTACTTTTTTCGAAATAGCTACCCAGCATCATATAGGTAACATAACTTTCCGGGTTATTGTCAATAAACGCATTTTCCTCTTCATCCGTAAGCATAAATGGCAGCCCCAGCATCACAAATTTATTGATATGCTGTTTTGTTGCTTTATAAGCCTCATACTTTGCATAGTCTCTGGATTCCAGAAAAGGATCTCTGTCAATAGCCAGGGAATCGATCGATTTGAAATTTTGAGTGTTTTGAAAAACATCATCTAAATCGTAACAAATAAAACTACCCAGCTGATAAGGCGGTGTAGAAATCCAAACCTTGCGTTCGTTCGGTTTGAACATAATCCCATGGTGTGCTATAAGTTGATTGAGAGATTTCGCATTTCCATATCCAATGAATTGATCGTTCAGCCCATTTTTGTCTCTCAGAATGGACGCAGCCTTAGCCATATTCATCGGATACGACCGACTCATGAGTTCATTCATCCGATCAAAACGATACTTTGAATCAGAATCATGAATATTTTTGATATTAACAGAGTCATTCTTAAAACCGGAACTTTGGTAATGATTCGCACAAACCAGATAATCCTTTCCAGAACGGTATATATCCATTTTTGACGGAGATTTTTCAATGATAGCGGCGTTATTATCTGCTGCCGAACCAATTAATAATGATTCAGAAACGAATGTTTCGCTTTTAGCCGCTATGGCTTTTGCTTCCGCTATGCTTCCGGCATATTGCAAAATTTCTCTTGCTAACAGCGATATAGGTTCCTTTGCAGCATAGGGAATATCTGATTTCGAGGCATTCAATGTTACCGTAATTCCCTTTTCATTCATACCCGACACAACTCCTGTTAAACCAGCCCAGGCATACGAAGTGAATTTATAGCCTTTGTCGGGCTTCATAAAAATGACCAGTTTATCCTCTGCAAAAGCATCTCCCATATAAAAGTCGAAATTGCGACCAATGATCAAGGAAGAGTCCTGGCTTAAAGTATTTCTAACAGCGAAAGAAGTACAACCTACCATATTCAGGTCGGTAAGCGCGTGGCCTATGTCGTGTGCAGCATGGTAGTTCAATATACGGTAATACTTGGGTCCGATGTAATTGAATTTATCTGAAAAGGACTGCGAGGCTCCGTAAATTTCCTGTAAATTTTCCTCTGGAATGTATTTGTAAATATCCCGGTTAAACCAGCCCACAAACCCACGGAGTATATGCAGGAAGAAAGTATTGGGAATCATTTCATTGATCTGTCCCACAAAATGAACCTCCTGCTTTTCCATCAGTTCCTGGGCCAGTATACCGTATTTCAAGCCTCGCTCGTACGGAGAACCTTCTAAATACATTTCCCATATACCGTATTCGTTCTTTTTGAGCCAGCAGTTTTCAACCTGATAATGATCAGGGCCTATTTTAACTCGTCGGTAATTTTCGGTCGTTTTTGTACTTTCAGTTTTTGGAGTCGGAATTCTGATACGCCATATAAATAGAGCAAAAGCCACAAAACTCAGTAAAAACAATCCAACGAAGATTCTGATTAATTTTCGGGCAACTTTATTCTTCACAAGCATATCGAAACAATAGAAAAAACGGGTAAATTTCGGAGTTGTAATCCACGCATTTTCTCTGAAAATATAAATATTGAATAGTCACAACGCTCTTTCTTCAATGAGACCAGCTTGTGCCCTACGTACAAATTTAACAATAAATGGGTATCGTTTTTACAAAAAAAGTGTCGCCACATGCGCAACTTGGGCTTTGGAAAATGGATGAGGATGTTCAGGCGTTACTAAACAATATCCAGTTATCTGCCTCTGATGAGGTCATTTTATCCTTAAAAAAAAATGATGCGCGTAAAAAAGAATGGTTGGCTGTCCGTAATCTTTTAAAAGCTATGAATCCTGGCAGCATCCAGATCCATTACAATTCGGATGGAAAGCCATTCCTGACTGATCAGCTAACACATATTTCTATATCACATTCAGCGGATTTCGCCAGTGTATATTTAAATGATAAAAAACCCGTTGGCGTAGATATTCAAAAAATAAAATTGGATATCGGTAAGGCATATCAATACTTTTTGAACGAGCAGGAATGTGAATATTTGAACGTTCAGGATCCTATGGTCCTTAATATCGTATGGTCTGCGAAAGAAAGTGTTTATAAATACATCAGTCGTTCCGATCTTGATTCAAAAATGGACCTCTGCATTTTACCTTTTATATGTGGTCAATCTGGCACAATTGAAGTTAATATTTTACATTTCGGAGCCAATGAGACAATTTCAGTTCATTATGAAATTTGGGACAATTACGTCTTAACCAGAACAAGCTAATCTTTAAATTCTGAATAGGTTAT
>CALGRQ010000358.1 GCA_937880795.1 uncultured Dyadobacter sp.
TGTCACCGTGCTTCCGAAAACGGTTGATGCAAACAAATTACCACTCTCGCAGTCCTGAGTTATTCCCAATAAACCAAAAGGATTGGTAGCCTCATTTTGATTTTCAGCGGGTAATTCAAAAAATGGTGACATTAAGCCAGTATATGTATCTACTCGATATATAATATTTTGCTTTTTAGGCTCATTCTTTAAAGTGTTAATGAACGGCCTTGGAATAACATAATTATTACCCTGCTTATCAGTAATTACTGCACCCAAATTACCAGCACTAGACCAACTTGGATATGCAAAGCGTTTCTCTTGGCTCTCTTCTGTCTTAAATTGTATCAAAGAAAGCCCAACAGCTCCCCCCCGCTCACCTATGGTAAATGCAAATGGTTTTCGTGGCTCAAAGCCCGTAAGCCGGATATATTTGGGAACTCCCTTGCACTCAGGAATCGGGATAACCGCATTGGTCTTCTTAGTCCTGCAATTCAGCAGGAGCATCATGAGTGTTACTAAATACAAAAGTTTTGTCGTCACAACTCTATTTATTCAGGTTTAAACATAGGTCCGGCAATGCAAGGATACGTTTGGGCTTTATAAACACCATTGACTAGCTTCGCTTCGGCCCAACAATATTCTTTACCTTTTGTATCATCATTTTTCAACTGAGGAACATACCAAATAACCACCGGTTTACCGATCAATTGTTCCGGAGCTGGTTCAATAAACTTTTCTGGGCCTTGCCTATAATCAATATTACAACAGGTACCAATGGTAGGCAGATCACTTTCTCCTTCATCTTTACCGGCATGCTTCACCGTATAATAGATATATGCATTATCTCCTCTACCCCCATCACCAAACTGCCCATTACCTGGAATCAAGGAATAGTTGGAGCCATTGGATTTTATTTTAAACATAGAACCTCCGGGATAGGATGCGTTTGGATTCTGTAACTTCCATCCTTCTTTTTCTATATTTTTATAGGACCCGTCTTCCCATGCTGAAAGGTCGTGCGAATTCCCAGAAAACGCAATTCTGAAAACAGGACGATAGGTTCCATCATTGCCACATCCTCGGCCTATATTTGCCGCCGCTACCCTAAACCGACCATCGAAATAAAACTCGTAACGCTGAAAATATTCATAATTGCAAGGAGAAGGCCAGGCCTCAGATCTAAAATACTGTTCAATAACAAAGCCTACCTTTTTATTTTCTGACATCAAATCTGCTATAACAGGTGGCTCTACCGCAACTACCGTCGCCGAACTAAAGTAAGGACAACCAATTGCGTCACTATATCCGAACCCTTCTGTCTTACTATAATTGACATGCCAGTCAACCAGTTTGGCACTACTAAGTACTGGCTTTCCTTTGTAGGAGACGTCTGAAATTTTAAGCCCGTCATTACTGGTAATCATATAATCTAACTTCCAACTATCTCTTTCCAGATTAATGGCCGTTTTACAAAAGCAATTGGTGATAGCCTCATTCTGAATGGTCCTTTCCGAGGCAACTTGCGTGATTACCGGTGTCTCACCCAAATTTGTCCAGCGAACCCCTGCCAATCTCAGATCGGTAAGATCCACAATAGCCCATAACGCCTTAGTGCCCTTCACGAAAGTGGGAGCTACACACAAATGCTTACTTCGCTCGCACTTGCTATTGTTGAGTGCTGTTTTAGTGTCAGCCATGAGCGCTTCTGTTGTGGAAGGCACCCCCTCATACATCTTTTGTACATTTTGGTTATGTATAGCAAGTTTAATTGCCAAGTCCTTCAGGTGTTCTGGAAGCTCTGGCTGCATCGCCTTATAATGTACAACCTGAAATACTTCCTTTGTCGATAACGACACCAAAGCAATAGTCGTCAAATTGATCCCAAAATTATACATCTCGACACGGTAGCATCTCCCCTCTTTGAAGTACTCCACATTTTCTTTCACAAAATCACTTTGACGTGCGGGGTATATTCCAAAAATCTCATTGCGATAAGGTTGTCCTCGAAGATCACGCACGTATTCCAAAAAGGCTGAGTCGATCAAACAAATCTTTTGCACTTCGCTTTGTTCCGGTGATGCATTTTTTACCTGGAGCTCCATGACCGGAGTACGCTCCTTCAAGGTCTCTTTGATTTTGGATATATACGTGGTTAACTCAGGAAAGGGCGTTAGTACACTGTCTGCGGAAGCAAACACCATAGAGCTTGTAGAAAGCGAGTCGTTAGAACCACTGGTTTCAGACGTCGACTTATTGCATGACACAAAAACCAAAGGAAACGCTATTACGAGCGCGAAAACTAATTTATAAATCTTTATCATCTGGTTTCCTAAATCTGGAATTAACTGAGATTGTTGAATCGTTAAGTGTCTCCAAAAAAGCAATCAATTGCTGCTTTTCCAAAGCCGTTGCTTTAATTGTTTTTATCAATGGACTTTTATAAGGATTTTTTCTTCCGTCTCCCCTCTTGTCACCGACTGTAACATTTCGCCCCCCATCCAGGCTAATTTGAACTGCTTCACCTATTGTGTCTACACTTCCATCATGAAAGTAGGGAGACGTAAACGACAAATTACGAAGACTGGGTGTTTTAAACTTCCCCTTATTCCCAGGTATTTTATCTACTTCGTATAGGCCCTGGTCTTCCGCCGGATAATTGCCATTTATATGATAGAGCCCTTTGTTATGATATTGCATAGCAAAGGGAAGCGCATTACTAGCACCAAAAACGGGTGCTACATGGCATGATGAACAATTGAACCTATGAGAAAAAAACAATTTCTTACCCTGTTTGGCTGCCTCCGAAATTGCAAATGTGTCCCCTTTAAGATATCGATCGTAAGGCGAATTGTAACTGTTGATTCCACTTACAAATGCAGCAATACTCGACTTGATATTTCGCCAGCTGACCGGTTCTTCCTCATCTGGAAAAGCCTTTAAGAAAAGGGTCCTATATTCCCTATTAGAAGCTATGGTATTAATTGTGCTTACATCAGTAGAATCAAGCCCCATTTCAATAGGATGATTACCAAATAGGGGTGTTGTCATTTGATCTTCAAGCGACGAAACGTGAGGATCTGCCCAATTCAAATATCGTTGTGTTGAAACATTGACCAAACTAGGAGCATTGCGTTTGTGAAGGTCTGCAAATGTTCCCTTTGACCGGCGATAACCATCCGTAAAAGCCATATCAGGATTGTGGCAACTTCCACAACTCATAGCCCGATTTACCGATAATCCATTCTCGTAAAATAGTTTTTGTCCTAAATGAACCTTGGCCACAGTATAGTCAGGAGTCTTTTGTTGCAAAAGACCATACATATAGAAAAGAAGGTAAAAGAAAATATAATTAGGAATAATAATTGGCTACAAAAGTTTGATTATCAATAACAACAATGCAAAAATGAGGGCATGTTCGACAATCCTGATACATTGTTCATTCCGTGAAGCAAACCGCATTTGATTGTTTCTGTGCATACAAGTAACACATCATGTATTTATACTCTGTAAGACCTGCCACTTTAACTCAAGAATAACACGTATTAAAAGAAGATCTACAGTAGAGTAATTGACACCACTGTAGACCTTCACTTACTTCCTTTTATTTTCCAACAAGTACCTTCAAGGTTGTTGTTTTACCAGTCTTGTTTTCAACGGTGAGCATGTAAACGCCTGGTGTAAGGTTCTTGACATTTATTTTGTCAACCAACGCCGAAGACCTGTATACCATGCGACCGCTTGAATCAAACATTCGGATACTCTTATAGTCGGTTAAGTTCAGGGATCCGATGTTCACCACATCAACAGCTGGGTTTGGATATACAAACAATCCCTCAACCAGCGAAACGGTTACTTTCTTTATCGTACTATATGCAAAAGTACCATCGAGATCCACCATTTTCAATCGGTAGTAATTATTGCCCACCCAAGGATTGAGGTGACGATAATCGTATTGATTTAGGGCATGAACCGTATTACCATCCGATTTCATTTTTATCCGTGTCAGATCCGTCCAGTCGGTTCCGTTATAGCTATGCTGAACATCAAAATACCAGCTATCTTTCTCTTCCGAAGTCGCCCAATTTAATAAAACATCCCGTTCCACGTGTCTTGCATCAAATTGTACCAGTCTTACGGGCATTGGGTCTTCCCAATTGAGTGTGTAAGTAGCTGGCGTAGGATCAATTACTCCCGCCTCATCTATATAAGCATAGGTAAATTGAGTTTCAGTATATCCCCCTCCGGTAAACTTAATCTGTAAAAGATCTGGATTAAGATTGTCAATCACGAATGGATTTGTCGGCGATGGAGGATTAATACCATCCTTACCCACTGTAATCTGTGTTCCGTTATACCAAAGTTCACCGTTGGTTGGCAGAGAAGTTATTCCTACATCTTTGCCTGAAAGCGTACCACTGGTAGCTTGATCTTCCGGATCACTTCCTGTAAGCGGCTGAGCTTGCGTAACCGTACCATTTAACGGTATAAACGAGTTGAGAACCGGCGTTTCTGGCAATGTTCCCGTTTTATTGTCCGAATCAGGCTGGTGTTCTATACCAAAATTGATTTCTGGTACATCTTGTTCTGCCGTAGTGACCTGTTGCATACCGTTCGGGGCACCATCGCTACCCGCTCCGGTACCTATGTTCTCGCCAGTATTAACCCAACCTGTTGGTAAGGTAGTAGTACTTGCAATGGTTGAACCAGGAGTACCTGGGGTGGTGCCAATACTAACCGTATATGTGGAATTTGGGGTAATACCTGTAAATTCATAATAACCGTTGGCATCAATAGGCACAGTACCAATAAAATTACCACTAGCATCATACAAATTAGCATGTAGAGGCGTCCCAGATGGACTTTGAATAAGGCTTCCATCCACTGTGTTAGCAGGTGTAGGATTTAATCCGTTCGCATCATGAAAAACATGACCGCTTATCATGATATCAAAACCGGTGAACACATCCACATCAAATATTCCTAGCTTTTGTTCAAAAAGTGATGAGTGGTTAACATCATCATCCACTAAATAATGGGGATAAGGGGTATTTGTTGGGAAGTTATCCTGAGTCAGCGGACTAATTTGAATACCATATATATTTCCGATGGCGTCCAATATATCACCTGTCATGATGGCAGAATCATAGAAAACCCTGGGATCTGCTGTGTTATCATATCCGAAATCCACCCCTCCCGAATTGTTATATCCATTTGCGTATTGTCCTACGTGATAGGTAGCTGATACGGTCCAGTCGTCCGCCGCAACACGACCTGCTACCGCAGTGGCGGCTCCCGTATAACGCAATTCCCGAGCGTACCCGTTATGAGCACCTTTGATAAACCGATATTCCGTATTCGTAGTACGATAGGATGAGGGTCCTATTCCCATCTCTCCTAATAGGGCAATTTTACCGGTTTTAGTAAATTCAATATCCGTTATAATAGACGATTGCCCATAATTAAGTGTCGCCGCCGCAAAGCTAGACTCCAACTTTGGTGTTTCAGCAGTATTGATCGACCCATCCGCATTGAGCCCAATGGACAACACCTCATTGGTTGTATGCGTGAAAGTATTCGAAAGGGTAGTGTACCCGGTAGCACTCGGTCTGGCAAAATAAAGTCGATTGTCTCGCTTATTCCATGCCATCCCAACGGCAATCCTCAAAAAATGTGTTACCGCTAGATTCGTAGGATCTGCATAAGCCGGCTGATGATTAAACGGCGTTCCAATAACAGCACCACTCGTAGCATCTACTGCATAAATCAAACCATTATCTAAGGAACAGGTATACAGTATATTCTTGTCCTTATTATGACCGATATTTCCGACACCAGTGAAACGGTTATCAATGGTGACTGTGGGCGGATAGGTATAGCCAGAACCTCCAACAGTAGAATAGCTTGTCACTTGTCCGCTTAAATTTACATTGGCAGAGGCAATCATTCCCGAACCGTCACCATGGACATATGCCGTGGCAAGGGTTGAGGTAGTATAACCTGAGCCTCCTGGAGTAACGGGATATGCGACAATCAATGCTGAATTAACAGGTGAAAAACCAACCTCAACGCTACCTACAAACCCACTACCTCCTGCTGCACTTACGGTAACTGGATTGGTAGCTGGATTGTCATAACCCGCCCCCCCAGATGTTATTGTTATACTAGTGATTACCCCTCCAGTAACATTAGCATAACCCGTTGCGGTACCAAATGTATTAGGACTTCCTCCGGTAAAAGTAATCGTTTGCAGGTTTGAATAACCGCTACCTCCATTAATAACTTTTACTGATTTCACAACACCACTGTTGTAATCGAGAGGAATTGTTTTTAATGGAGCACCGTGGCCTCCATTATAATTGAATCTGGTACTGGGGAGGGAAGTGGTAATTGTTGAAACAGCTCCTGTGTTGGGATCGAGACTATACAAATCCCCCCCAGCTGGTGATGCCTCTGCATGAATAAATGCCCCACTATTCTGTCCCGAGCCTAATATTACATCGAAATAACCCACAAAAAAACCTGTGCTTCCGATATACACCTTTGGCGTACTATTTACAAAATTGTCTACCTCAATACCAAAAATCTCACCCATTCGACGGTTGGTCCAGTCATCATGACGAAATATATTATTGGTGACTGCATCCCAGTTCGTGATCGCATCGGGAGCCCCATTTTGATGAGGTTGACGCACATCATATAGCCCCAATACTTTACCGGCCCGGTTTGAGCCTACATTTGAGCGTCCTCTAGGATCCGACAATCTGCTGACTAGCGCCATGCCCTTTTGAAGAGGAAAACTGGCCGAAGGCGCTTGGGTACGAAGTGCCGATGAGGTTTCCTTGCTTCCTCCGGTGACCACCTTCACAGGTATACCCAAGGGAATGTCGGAATGAATAGGTCCATTCGCAAATAAATTATCAAAGGCTTCGGAACGATGATAGCTCCCAAGTACCAACATAATTACCCAGGCCAAACTAAAAATATTCCGCTTCAATCTCGCAGCTCGATTAAAATCATGGGTAATCCATTTCGCAGTCAAAAAATTTGCGTGCCTCATTTGATGCACAGTGGCGTACAGAGTTTTCATAAAATTTAAATATTAATACACATCACATTCCAATAGACTATATCTAACCTAATAATTACAACACCATCCAGAACCAACACTTAAAAAATAATAGTATTTCTACACCGAAAAGAAATAATCGTTTAATAAACTTACCTGTATAATGAAAACTTTTCAACACACAATAAACAACATTTTTCTATACAAACATTTACCAATACGTTTTTTTTTTCAAAAGGTAACACAAAAACAATTTTATT
>CALGRQ010000359.1 GCA_937880795.1 uncultured Dyadobacter sp.
GTACTCCCGAGCAAAAGGAACCCCAGCAGCTACGCATTGGTCAATAATATTTCCGGAAACTTCGGCCAGGCGGTGAACATTACCTTCTCTTGCGCGGTAGTCACCTCCTTTAATGGTATCGTAAAAAAGACGATAAACCGAGTCACCATCATTCTGATAATTTTTAGCAGCATTAATACCCCCCTGTGCGGCAATGGAGTGCGCACGACGTGGAGAGTCCTGAAAACAAAATGCTTTTACTTTGTAACCCATTTCTGCCAGCGTAGCAGCGGCAGAAGCGCCTGCAAGACCAGTTCCAACAACGATAATTTCAAGATTACGTTTGTTGGCAGGGTTTACTAGTGGTACCGAAGATTTGTATTTACTCCATTTAGTTTCAATCGGCCCTACTGGTATTTTGGCATCCAGACGAGATGAAGTTGCCATATATTTTGTAATGTTAATTTAATCAGAAAATAAAATTCAAATTACTCCCAACAGCTTATGACTGCTCGTAGTCAACACATCTTAGTAAACCCAGCCGAAATACATTGAAATAGGCATAAGGGCAAAAAGAAGTGGAATTACAATGGAGAATGCTGTCCCAACGAAAGAGATCAAGCCATTGTATTTCACATGATTAAGACCGAGCGACTGAAATGCACTCTTGAAACCGTGTAGCAAATGCCAGAATAGAGAAATACATCCCAAGACATAAATCAATACCACGATCGGGTTTTGAAAAATATCCAGCATCATTTGATACAGATTTAACTCCTCGCCCGTTGCAAACTGATTGGAACGGTTAGGAATCCAGAAGTGAGCCGTGTGGATCACCAAGAAAATAAGCAGCAAAGTGCCCAACAAACCCATACTTCTAGAGTACCAAGTACTGTTGGCAGATGCCTTATTAACAGCATACTTCACGGGACGAGCCGCTGCGTTGGATTTCCAAAGCATAAGACCGTCAACGATGTGAACAATAAATCCGATTACCAATCCAATCTCCAAAGTTCGGATAATAGGGTTGGTTCCCATAAAATGGCCCCAATGCGTGAAGGTCTCCCCTCCGTCATTGTAAAAAATCATGGCATTAATAGCAGCATGAATCACCAGAAAGCTTATTAAAAATAGTCCGGTAAGAGCCATCAGAAGTTTCTTACCAATGGAACTCGTTAACGTTTGTGTAAACCACGACATAAAAAACACGAATGGTTTTAGTACAAAAAATGAGGTATATTTAGAACGATTCAAAGGTATGGCACAATCTTGAGGGACACAATAAAACATAGCCATTTTTGTTCAACAGATTATAATTTATAATCATTATTAAGAATCATATTTCTATATGGGACATAATCATACTCAGGTGTAACCACACCTCCACAATTGAGGCACTTCGAAACGTTTTCCCACCCACCACTATCCATTTTGGAGGCCAATCATTATTACTTAAAAACAACTAGTACCAATGCATTCACCGAGAATTAAACAGGGTTCGTTCTGAGCTACAATTTTGCACGTTTTATCTTAACTGCGTTTCGTATGTTTTCCCAGGATACGACTGGAATTATTTATTTCATAAATCACTCTATTACAATCTTTTCTATGCTATAAAAATTTCCATCATTTTTACACGATTTGGATTCATTTTACGTAATAGGAAGTAATATTGAAACCTTATCTCGTATTATAATGGGAGAAACACACATTTTTAGGTATCTTTTCGTTCATTTTAAGACGGACTCCCGCTTCGTGAACCATTGGCTGCGTTTGGCAAGCTATGCGACCCGGTAAATCCGTATAACTTTGTTGCTAGATTAAAGCCCTGTCCCAATTAGTACGTACTGTATATGCGCTCTATTTTACGATACCTGCAAATACCTTTTTGTTTATTGTTATTCTGTGTAAGCTATCAAGCCCACGCCACACACATCAGAGCGGGAGAAATTACAGCCCGCAGACTTTCCTTAAGCGTCCCGACCTATGAAATAACGCTTACCGCCTATTTTGATATTATTACGGGAGCTGGCGCAGCAGATAATCAAAAAGACGCAGAGATTACCATTGGAAACGTTAATTCCACAGGAAGACCCGTTATTTTTCGTGCTCCGCGAGTTTCTCTAACATCTATTGGTAATGGAAGCACAAAGAATGTATACACCTTTCGATATACATTTCCTGGCACCGGGCAATACCGCATTTCTTTTGAAGAAGATAACCGGAATGCAAACGTTTTGAATATTGGACCAAAACCTACGGACGGTCTCAATTTCTATGTGAGCACCACATTAAACATTAATGCCAATTTGGGGCTGAACCAAACCCCTGTATTGCTCAATGCGCCTATCGACCTGGCCGCTGTGGGGCAACGCTATATCCATAACCCAGGTGCATTTGATGCCGATGGAGACAGCCTGGCTTACAAAATGTTCGTTCCACAACGGAGCAGTTCCAACGGAGCAGGGCTAAATCTTCAGTACGAACACCCCAATTTGGTGGGCGCACCCGGGAATACAGAATCCGGATCAAACCCGGCTACTTTCAGTCTTGATCCTATCACCGGTGATCTGGTATGGGATGCCCCCATGTTGAAAGGATATTATAACGTTGCCTTTATTGTGGAAGAATGGCGCGATGGTATACTTATAGGTCGAATCGTAAGAGATATGCAGATCATTGTTGAAGATTCCAATAATGATAGACCCAAAATGGAGCCGCTTGAAGATATCTGTGTGGAAGCCGGCACGCTCATCAATCAAAAAATTACCGCAACCGACAAAAACGGAGATAAACTGACCCTTACTTCCACCGGAGGTATATACCAGGCAACTCCACCAATGATTAAACCCGACTTTGCAAGATTCACTGTTCCGCAACAAGGTTCACAGTCCTCTGTCACCGGAACACTCACTTGGCAAACGGGATGTGACCACATCAGGCTAGAACCGTACGATGTCTTATTTAAGGTAGAAGACGGGCCTGCACCTGGAACGCCTAGCCCCAGCCTCTTCCGAAAACTGGTTGATATGACAACCCTTAGCATTCGAGTATTTGGTCCAAAGCCAGTCAATGTAAAGGCAACAGCCGTCACCGATCCGGCAGGTATTGCTTATCGTGTAACATGGGACCGCTACAAATGCCAGATTCCCGGTGCAAAAATTGCTATATACAGAAGCGAAGGCTGTAAGGATTTGCCAGAAGATGTATGTATTTCAGGTATTCCGGCAGGTTCAGGTTATACCGAAATTGGTAGAGTTGGCGTTGACGAAGTCGCTTATTTAGATAAACAGGAAGGACTTAAAGCAGGAGTTTCATATAGTTACAGAATTGTAGTTCTTTTCCCTCGTCCCGGTGCCAATATCAACGAGCCAGGTTATCTTATTGGTGGTGGAGAAAGTATGGCATCGGATGAATCATGTCTTAATCTGCCAACAACTGTTCCAGTGATTACAAACGTTACCGTTGACCAAACACATCAGACAACAGGACAAATCACCGTTAGATGGAACAGACCTATGTCAAAAGCCGGAATGCCGGCACAGTTTAGATTGCTCAGAGCAGTTAATCAAACTGGCGACACACCTTATACAGAAATATATAAAACTTCAACATCTCTAAATCCAGGTGTGATAGATACTTTATTTGTTGACAAAGGCCTCAACACAACCGACAATGCTTACCGCTACCAGCTCGAATATTCAACCACTCAGGACGGAAAACTTGTCGTGCAAGATGTTTCCGAATCGGCCAGTAGTGTAAGACTTAGCCAAGGCGCTGCCATTCCGACCAGTATCAGACTGGACTGGACAGCCATTGTACCGTGGGATAACACAGGAACCGTTCACCGCATCTATCGCGAGGATAAATCAAAGCCCGGAGTATTCAATAGAATTGACGACATCAAAACGCAGGGTAATCAACCGTTTACCTACGTGGATAACGGTACCGATAACTATCCAAATGATGGAACAGTTAATGTGACGATTTCGAAAGAAACTTCCTATTGCTATAAGGTTGAAACCCTCGGGTCTTATAATAATAAACAAATCAAGCCAAGTCAGCTTCTTAACTTCTCACAAATCCTGTGCGTAACCGCGTCGGATACCACAAAACCATGTCCTCCCGTTTTACAAATTGAGCCTCTCGACTGCGAAGCACTCATTAAAACACCTCAGGTATTTTGTGACCAAAGCAATTTTAGCAATAAGCTTTCCTGGACATTCCCACAAGACTGTGACCAGAACTTGACAGAATATCGGATTTATTATGCCAGATATGAGGGAGATAGCTTCACCCAGGTTGGAAAGGTTGTTGCTCCGCCGATTCCGTTAGCTACTTCATTTGACCATACAGGACTTACTTCCCTTGCCGGGTGCTACTATGTCACTGCTGTAAATGGATTTGGAGCAGAAAGTGCACCAAGTAATATCGTATGCAAAGAGAATTGTCCGATGTATGTACTCCCCAATGTATTTACACCAAACGGTGATAATAAAAACGACACCTTCAAACCTTTCGATTGCCCTGCTTTCGTCCAGTCGTTAGAATGTAAGATCTACAACAGATGGGGATCATTGGTATACGACACCAAAGACGTAAGTATAAACTGGGATGGTAAAAACAACGCTGGAAAAGAAGTTGCAGCAGGACAATACTACTATGAAATTTCTATTGTTTTTGAGTCAGCTCATAAAAACCCCAAGCCTACTATACTAAAAGGTTGGATCCAGCTACTTAGGTAGCTTAGCGTTACGAATTCTTTTTTCTTTCAGTCACAAGTATTTCCTTTGTAGCCCCGCTTCATAGCGGGGCTTTTTATTTACCACAGATCATACAAAAAATCATTCATCATGAAAAAAGCATATATTTTCCCTGGCCAGGGTTCCCAGTTTAAAGGAATGGGTTTAGATCTATATCAATCATCGGAATCTGCAAAAGCTCTGTTTGATCAGGCCAATGACATTCTGGGGTTTGACATTACCAAAATTATGTTCGAAGGAACAGATGAAGAGCTCAAACAAACCAATGTAACGCAACCTGCTATTTTTATTCATTCAGTAGCATTGGCGCAAAACAGTACGGAATTTACTCCGGACATGGTTGCCGGCCATTCCCTGGGTGAGTTTTCTGCGCTTGTAGCTGCCGCAGCCCTATCGTTTGAGCAAGGTTTAAAGCTTGTTGCAAAACGTGCTGCTGCCATGCAAAAAGCTTGTGAAATCCGTCCATCAACCATGGCCGCGATTCTCGGCTTACCAGACCAGACTATTGAAGAAATATGCGCCAGTATCACAGACGAAGTGGTGGTACCCGCCAATTTCAACTGCCCGGGGCAAGTGGTAATTTCTGGTAGCATAGAAGGCGTGGAAAAAGCTTGTGAATTACTTAAGGCTGCTGGTGCTAAAAGAGCGCTTATACTTCAGGTTGGTGGAGCCTTCCACTCTCCGCTTATGGAGCCAGCACGTGAAGAACTTGCAGCAGCCATTCATGCCGCAG
>CALGRQ010000360.1 GCA_937880795.1 uncultured Dyadobacter sp.
TCTTCAATAAACAGAGGGGAAATACCGGTTACACTATACTCCAAACAGATTTTTATTCAAGAAATCATTGCGGAATTTCCCCTTCGGATCATATTCCTTAGCCATTTGTCTAAATTCAGTCAATTTTGGGAATAACGTTTCCAACTGTTTTGGCGCAATTCCAAATAGTTTTCCCCAGTGCGGTTTTGCACCAAACTGTGCCAACTCTTTTTCTATAATAGGTAACAGTTTACTCACGGCAGGCCAATCCTGTTTCCATGTAAAGTGAATGGTAACCGAATCCTGCTTATAACAAGGACTCATCCACAAATCGTCCGCGGCAATCGTCCTCACTTCCGAAGTAAATAAATGCGGGCTCACTTTGCTACCCAACTTCGAAATCGCCATGATGGCCTCCACGGCATGTTTACGTGGCACATAATATTCGGACTGTAACTCAACCCCACTACTTGGCGTAAATCCCATCTTAAAATGTGGCATGCGCTCGTACCAAGGTCCGGGAACCCCCATTTGGTCGGTACAGTTTACGGCTGAAAGCTCCGGTATAGGATGGAGATTTTTAGTTGCCAATTTGGCTCCAAACCACTCTTTTTCCACAGGTCGGTTGTCATCAGCCCGTCTTTTAATCCATACTTCGGTGATGTCCTTGGTCTGCCAGTTGGTAAATAAACTCACACTATATCCACTTGCTTCGATGGCATCAAAATTCTTTTGCAGTTCAGTCAATGGCATGTTCTGATAAACGTATTGTTTCATCAGGAACGTAGGCTGTATATCCAGAGTCAATTTAGTAACTACGCCCAGCGCGCCCATGTGTACCACGGCAGCTTTGAACTTTTCCCCGTCCTGAGCTCGGGTTAGTTTTACCAGATCACCCGCAGCTGTAACCATTTCCATACCAGCGACAGCCGTCGAAAGGTTTCCACTTTTCTCACCTGAACCATGGGTTGCCGTAGCGCAAGCACCGGCAACGGATATATGCGGTAAAGATGCCAGGTTATGCAACGCAAATCCTTTTCTATGCAAAATTGGGGCTACCTGACCATACTTAATACCGGAACTTACAGTAACCGTTTTTGCTACCTTGTCAATGACCACATAATCGTCCTTGATACCCACCTGGGTTACAAACTGATCTTTTGAATCGGCAATGGTATTGAAGCAATGGCGGGTACCCAACGCTTTCATTTTTGGATATTTCTTCACCAATGCCTGCACTTCCGCCACCGAATTGGCTTTATCTATTTTGGTAGTGCTGTAAGTAAGATTTCCAGCCCAGTTTTTTAGCTTGCTTCCCGCCGCCCAACCGGCCAACGGAGACAATAACGGTGCGGCCATAAGTGCAGATGAAAGTTTGAGAAATTCTCTTTTTTTCATGATATTAAGGTATATATGATTGTTTAAGAATAGTTCTATTTTTTAGACCTGAATCTATTTCACGATCGCGTGTTACGTTTTTGGCAGCTTACCACAAACCAGCCTAAACAGACACCTTAATCAACTAACACGGGTTCATGAAATATCAACCGTTTCGTGACCTTTCAGCAAGCATAAGGCCATTTCGTTGTTATTTTACTGTCAGGCGATTGCTTGAATTTGAAACGACCCGAGCCCTATTGTTCCGTTCTTACAAACTCATACGAACCGATTGATGCAAAGTCTCCAAAGAACGATCTATCTCCTCCTCGTTCAAATTCCCGAAACCCAATCGCATGGCACTTAATTTTTCGGTTTGAAAAAGCAAAGTTTGCGGCAAATGAAGTTCACGTTTTAGGCACTCACGACTCACACGTAAAAGGTTGATATCTCGGCGCCACTCCGTCCACACAGCCAAACCTCCCGGAGGTATATGAAAATCGAGATACTCCTGAAACTCACTTTGCAACAGTGCACAAAACTGATCACGTCGATGGTGATATATCTTTTGAGATTTCTTTAAATGTCGCTGAATTTCTCCCTCATCCAACAATTCTCCCAGAGCTTGCTCCATCATCAGATCGCCCTGCCTATCAACAATACGCCTTAATTTGGCCAGTTCTGTAATAAAATTTTCAGGTGCCACAATATACCCAGCACGCAAACCCGGAGCGATTGCCTTACAGAATGAACCTATATAAACGACCATACCGGAGGTATCGGCACTGGCTAATGGTAAGTACGGACTACTATCATAGTGGAAATCGTAATCGTGGTCATCTTCTAAAATCACAAAACCATATTGTACCGACAAGTTCAAAAGTGCAATACGTCGTTCCACGCTTAGTGTAACTGTTGTGGGATAATGATGATGTGGCGTAAGGTATAACATCCTAATTTTTCGGGTTTCGCATAGCCGCTGAACCGCTTCAACGGATATACCCTGCTCATCTACTTCCACCGAAAGAATATGCGCCCCCACCTCCTGAAAAATCATGTTAGCCACATAGTAGCTCCATTTACCCACCACAACCTGATCACCCGGCTCCAAAAGCAACTTAGAAGTAAGATAAATACCCATTTGAATGCCGCGTGTGGTTAATATATTGCTTTTCCCTATATGTAAACCACGTGTATTGTTGAGATAAGACGACAGTTGAGAACGGAAATATTCATTGCCTTCCACGTGTGAATAACCCAGATACCGGCTATTATTTTTTCTTTTCAAGACGCTTGAGTAGCCCTTTGCCAGCTTGTCAATAGGCGCTAGCCGCACGTCAGGAAGCCCATCCGTAAATTCCAGACCCATTTTGGAGACTGCCACCGGGCGGTCTAACAACATACTTTTTGAGAAAGAAAACCCAGTATTTTTAGGATAATGCCGGACCGGATCGGAAATTAATTGGCCGGGGGCGATCTGAAGGGATTTAGATGTCACAAATGTACCCTTGTCAGGAATGGCTTCTATCCAACCTTGCGCATCTATCTCATTATAAGCGGCCACGATGGTTTTTCTGTGTACTCCCAATTGCTGCGACAACATTCTGGTACCCGGTAATTTCACACCGGGAGCCAATACGCCATGCTGAATGGCACCGATCATCATACGGGCTATTTGCATGTACACGGGGGTATCTGCAAGACGATCAATTACGATCAAGCTTTTAAACGGAATCTCTACCGGACTACTCATAATATCAAAACCGGATCATATTAACAGTCCGGCAAGATACTAGTTTTGACGCACAAAATGTTGGACAACAACGGTTGCCCGATACAGTCAAATTACAACCCAGTAAGTTTCATTAAACACCTGATGAAGAAAATTGTACAAGTATTAATCATGTCGATGTGCTGTCCTGTCCTGAGTGTGGCACAATCTCAGGACATTTCATTGGATCCAGTCACCATCACCTCCTCTCTTGTTGAAAAGAGAGCGTCAGAAACCGGGCGTAACATCGCCGTAATGAAGGGGGAATATTTCAAAAATTTACCGGTACATAGCGTAGATGATCTGCTCCGGTATATTCCGGGTGTAGAAATTCAGGCACGCGGTCCTATGGGATCACAAAGCGATATTGTGCTTCGAGGCGGAACGTTTCAGCAGGTATTGGTCGTACTGGACGGACTCCGGCTCAACGATCCGAACACGGGGCATTTCAATAGCTATATACCCATAGCTCCTACGGAGATCGAGCGTATTGAGGTTCTTAAAGGTGCCTCGTCGGCAATATACGGTTCCGAAGCGGTGGGTGGGGTTATTCACATTATTTCAAAAGCATTTTCTGCGAAACTCCAAAACGAGACAGCCATCTCCAAAACGCAAATGCAGGTAGGTGTTACCGGTGGGCAGCACGGACTTAAAAACGCCAATTTAGCGGCTTTTATGCAAAGGAATAAATTGGCGGTGAGTGCCGGCGTTGTCTCCAACAATGCAGATGGCATGCAGCAAAGAGGCACAAAAGGTTACTTCAATAACAATACCGCATCAATTTCTGCTCAGTACGCGGTTTCAAACGCATTGCAAATCGCCTTACGAAGTTCATTTGACCATAGAGATTTTGCTGCACAAAATTTCTATACAACATCCGTAGCTGATACCGCCAATGAGCAGGTTAAGACTTCATGGAATCAGCTTAAAATCGGGTATAGAAAAGGCAAATCAATGATTTCGCTGGATGGAGGCTATAAATTTGTAAACGATCAATATTTGTTCAATACCCGCTCCATACGCAACCTAAGCAAATCACAATTATGGCAAGGCTTACTGACCTGGCAAATAGCCTTTAACCCAAATACCAATCTCGTCACTGGACTTAACTACCAAAATAAAAGCATTTCCTCCAACGACCGCGGCGATCACGATATCAACCAATTGGCACCATTTGCCACTTTCTCGCACCGTTTTGGTGATTATTTCACGGTCAGCCCATCTATTCGTGTCGACTGGCGGCAACGGATAGGAACCGAGGTAGTGCCACAGGTAAACCTGTCTTACAAAAGAGGTATCTTCCAATTGAGAGGTAGTGCCGGCAAAACCATCCGTGATGCCGATTTCACAGAACGCTATAACAATTACAATAAGCCTATGGTTACTACGGGCAATAAAATTGGTGATCCCAACCTCAAAGCAGAACGTTCGTTTAGTTACGAAGCGGGTGGAGACTTGCTACTACCAGGATTGAAACTGTCAGGCACCTTTTTTCAGAGATTGCAAAAGGAGCTGATAGATTATACCAATACCCCTTATGCCGAAATGCCACGTAAGGATAACCTTTCCTCAACGGGAGTTTATGCCTTGGCAAGAAATGTAACTGAGGTAACCACAACGGGATTTGAAGTGGATGCTCAATATACCAAAGCCATTTCCGATCGTCACAACGTATTCATAATGGTTGGATTAACACAACTGAAAAGCCAAAGCAGCGACAGTAAGCCAAGCTTTTACGTATCTTCCCATGCCAAAGTTCTCACCAACTTTTCTGTACTGTATCAAATTTCTAAATTCAGTTTCAGTATAAACGGACTGCACAAAGTGAGAGCCAAACAGGAAGCAACAGCCTTGAATACAACGCTATCACGAAAATATTTTGTTTTGAATGCCAAAGCGGAATATGCGATATTACCACAAACCCTGGCAGTTTTCATTCAGGCCGATAACGTTTTTGACACACAGTATAGTGATTTACTAGGTGCTGTTATGCCTGGAAGGTGGCTAATGGCCGGCGTTCGCTACAACATATCGAAATAATTACATTGATAGAATTTAATATATAGAAACAAAAATAGATTTTGTCACACATATCCTTAAAAAGCACAAATAATATTACTTTACAAAGAAAATTTTAAATTAAAATAAAATATAATTCTACAATTTTTGCATAGTTGTAAAATTAATATTACTTTAATGTCGACATTCAAGTCGAATCAATATTAGAATATCAGTATCTAAGCTAGCTTATGATGGAAGTTTACAGACCCGATAGAATTGGAAACGAGTTTTTTGCGTAGCGTTCTAATGAGATGATATTCAATACCAATACTAGCCTGTTTCACTCGACGATTGAGAACTTGCCGATGGCTGTTCTACTCATTGATGAAAACTATAGACACATCTATTCCAATTCTAATTTTAGCCAACTGACGGGCCTGCATCAATCACTCCATGCAGGCCTTGATTGGACACAGAATTTCACTTCTGACGAGAAACAGGCCATTTTTGCATCTCTTGCCAACCTCACTTTACAAGAGAACCAATCGCAAAAAACAGCGAACATTTCCCTTACAAGGGAAGGGGTTCAGCCTTTAACCATTTCCCGTGGTATGGACCCCACCATGGGCATATTCTATACACTCACATTTCCTTATGAAAGATTTGATCACTTCGATAAACAACATTTACACACAAATGATGATTGTTTGAAAGAAGTCAGAAAGGAATTTGAACCAGATCTCCATCCGGCCGAAAATCTGGAACAAACCAGTAACGAGACCTTATTGACCTCCAATCGGCATAAGGATAAACTATTAGCCATTTTAGCGCATGATATAGCCGCACCCATCGCACTACTCCAAGGATTGACGGCATCATTCCTCGATGTTGACTTAGATCTTCAAGAAAAAATAGCGATGAGAG
>CALGRQ010000361.1 GCA_937880795.1 uncultured Dyadobacter sp.
TGTCAGGTTTCTTAAAGAGGCCTCCTTCGTTTCGATTACTGCCACAGCAAATCCCGTGGTTTCAATTTCTTTCTTTTCCGTTTTCTGAACGATCTGCACTTCGTTGAGTTCCTGGTCTGTGCGGGCCACAACGGGGTTTAAGTCATGAAAATGCTTGTTTACGTGCAGCTTAATCGTTTTAGGTTTTATTTCAATGGAGGTAATGATGATATCACGCTCTCCCATAGGTACATCTTTCAGTAAAAACGATCCGTCTGTTTCGGAAAATGTAGCAATATTGGTGCCATCTACCCGAATAGTGACGAAGCTTACCACAACACCTTTTTCGTCAATTACTTTTCCTTTGATCGTAGCCTTTCTATGCCCATTGCTTTGTGCAACTGAAGTGAAGTGCAGTAACGTAAAAATAATTGCAACGAGTATAGAAGGTTTGAGCAACATTATATTCTTATTGTTAATTTTTATTACCTGAGGGTTCAAGTTAATCCTGTTATGCAGCGGTGACGGTAGCATTAAAAGGATTATATTATTTAGACTAATTATATTGAACGCAAATATATACTCCTGATTCTATTAACATGCGACGCTAAGGGGAATTTTTAAGACGTTTAAGGGAGAAAGTGACCAAAATCATTATTACAAGGTGGTGGAGGAGACCTGTGTATTTTTTAAATGGAGAGTGTATTGGTTTTAATACATAAAATATAGGACTATATTGTGTGTGTAGGTTTCAGTGAAGGTTATGTATACAATGAGGCTATTTTAGAACATCGGGGTAAGATATTCTAATTCCTTCATCATTTCAGCGAAATGTTGTGAGAAGAAAGGTAATTGAATGATTCCGATCCGCATCTTATTGGGTAAGTAGCCGTGGTACTTTTTAAAGGCTGCGGTAAAATGGGTGGCGTGTTTATAGCCCATTTTTTTAGCTACTTCTGAAATCTTGCTTCCTTCTAATACCAATTGTTCTTTGGCTTTTTCCATTCGGAAGTCGTGTAAGTATCCAAACACCGTTGTGCCAAACACCTCCTTAAAGTATTTCTTTAAGCTGTAATCGTTGGTTCCTACTTTTTGTGCGAGATCTTTGATGGAGATATGCACTTCTAAGTTTTCGACAAGTATCTGCCGTGCCAAATGCATCTTGATGACATCTTCTTTTTTTAGTGACGTGCTAGATTCCTCTAATGGAAGTATTTCATATTGCTCCAATTGCATCGCAAGAAGCTCAATTACCTTGGCTTTGATGAACAAACCTTTTTGAAAGCCGTTATATGAGCAATGTATAATTTCAAAAAGGGTGGAAAGCATTTTAGGGGAAAGCGGCAAATTCGCTAAGCTGAAAAATGTTGCTTTTTGTAAAGCAATTCCTTCTCTAAAACGCTTGGCAACGGGATGGTTTTCAGGTAAGGTATTGAAGAAAATTTCAGGAGAAATATTGATGGTAAATACTTCAGTTTCTTGCTCTGCTATCCATTGAACAAGCATTTTTTGCTGAGGTAATAGCATCAGGTTATGCTGCTGCGGTTTAAAGGTTGCGATAGCTTTGGGAGATTCGGTAGAGAAATAAGTGCTACCGCTTTGTATGCAAAAATGCATTTGAATGTGTGAAGCCGGTAGGTTTACCACCATGGGGGTGTCGGAGGTTACTCTGAAAAGGCCATACCATATATAAATCCCTTCCAGAAAAATCTCTTTCCCCCATCCGTTTGTGTCCGTATTCGTATAGTCCGACTGTTTTTCAATAACGGTCTCTTTGAGCAATCCAGTGAAGTTTGGAAACTCCCAGGTTGGTTCAATTTGCTGAATGATTTCAGCTACTTCCGTACAGGTCTCTTCATCATGATCCATTTTATCTTCGCAATTTACCTGCTTACACCGCGCTACTTATATCTTAAATTAGACTTTATATAAACAAGTTTACGAAAATTTATTCAATCACGGTAGTTGAATTGTGTAACTCATTGATATATAGTCTTGAATTTTCTGAGCAGGTACCAGGTTTAGGCGATAATTGCAATGTTACGCTGGACATGTCGAAGTGTTGTTTTAATATCCCCTTCGACATGCTCATGGTAACTGGCGGTAACAGGGTTATTCCCCCTGCATCATGGCCATCATTTTCTCAATAGCATCTTCTGCGTGCAGCATCTCTGTATTTTCTAAAGTCATCAGCGTAATGTCGGCGGTTCGGGAAAGCATTTGCCCTTCGAAATGGGCAATGGCATCATGAATATTTTGGAAGTGGTTGCTTATAAGACAATCGGCTAATTCCAAAGCATCCTGCATGGCCATATTTACCCCTTCGCCTGCATATGGTGGCATGCGATGTGCCGCATCACCGATCATGGTAAGGTTTGGTAAGGAGGTCCAGGTCTGGTCAATGGGGTAGTGGTATTGAGGTCGGCAGATGCACCATAAGTCCTTCCCCTGAAATAGTTCCTGCCACTGTTTATCCCATGAAGAGAATTGTTGTTTAAACCATGCGTAGACCTGGGGTATGTCATGAAACGAAATGCCACTCGTCGTTTCCCATGTTTCGGGCAATTTGCAGCCAGTATAGAAGGAAAGACTTCCGTCTCCTTTTGCACTAAGGATTAAGGATTGTTGATCACCAAAAGCAAACAATTTTCCCCCTTTTACCAATTTATATAGCTCCGGTACATTGGTTTCCGCTTGATATACATTGCCTTCTACAATGGTAATACCGGAATATATCGGTTTAATGTCATTGATATACGGGCGTACCTGTGAATTGGCTCCGTCTGCTGCAACCACCAGATCGGCATAAGCAGATGTGCCATTTTTGAAATGGATCATCCAGCCATCGCCATGCGGCTGCATGGTGGCAAACTGACTGTCCCAAACAACGGTTTGCGGATGCAGGGAATCCAATAAAATTTTTCTCAGTGGTCCTCGGTCTATCTCAGGCCGTTGTTCTGTATAACCTTGGTCGGATGCGTGGTCGTCGAGGAAAATGGTAGTGTGCTTGTCGGTAATTCTCAATTTACCAGCTTCGGGTCTATGGTGTTGATAAAATGCAGCAGTCAGTCCGGCACGTTTCAAAGCAGCCAATCCCGATTCTTCGTGTAGGTCTAATGTGGCTCCTTGTACGCGCACATTCGGATGAATGTCGCGTTCATATACCTGTACTGTTGCTCCGCTTAGTTGTAGTAATCGTGCAAGTGTTAAGCCGCCCGGTCCGCCACCAATAATTCCTATTTGTTTATTTTCTAGTTTCATCTCCGTTTTATAGTGAATGTTGAACGGAGCAAAATTACTTTTCGGGCATGGTTGAAAATTGTATAAATCGGTCGTTTTGATTTTGGTTAAGTGTTTTGGGCAGCACTCCTGATCGTTTTTTTATCTCGCGAATAAAATGCGATTGATCTGTGAAATTTTCTTCGGGAAACAGTTTCCCTCTTTTGATATGTTGGAGCGATGCTCTGAAACGAAGAATGTTGCAATAGGGTTTCAGGGGCAAGCCAAACATTTGCAGAAAATATCGGTTCATCTGACGGCTACTCCAATACACACGTTCCGACAGTTCCTTTACCGAAAGTGAACCATGATTAGCGTATATGAGGTCGAACAGTTTTATTTTTCTCGGATCATTTTGACGGGATAGAGAGTGAAGTAGTTGTCTTGTCGCCTTTTGACAAAACTCATCAAAATCGAGAAGATCATTTTCGTGGAATGTCCATAAATCATTAGGTTGTTTTTCTCCCTTGTTGATTAAATGAGCAATGGAAGTTTTCAATATACATTCAACGCCTGGTAATTTGAAACTGATGGCAAAGGTCACAGAGCGGGCGGCGATGGTGGTCCGTTCTGGTGAAGTGCCAATTCCCAAAAGTGTAACATGGAAGTTTTCAATAGTTGATTTGGAAAAGAAAACATCCACTCGCCCATCGGGCAGAATGACGACCGGTTTATCTGTTTCTGCATCATTTCGGAGCATCCAAAAACATTCTACATAGTCCTGGAGATCTAAGTGGGGTTGCTGAACTTGATAAATTAGGTGGGGATCCATGGCTACTTCATATTGCAGGTGTTTTGTATACTGTTTGTTTGAGCAATCCGGATATTTGTTTTTGGGGTATACCAGACGGTTCAGAACTATTTATACTTGTCGTTTAGGCCAATGCCTTGTAGGATCATCGGTTTAATTTTTTCAAGGCGGGATATTTTTGTTGCGTCCTGCTTAGCTTCCGCTATATATACCATATACTCTTTTTGTCTCCCGGGCGAAAGTTTATCAAAAGCTACTTTTAGGCCGGAGTCCTGTTGAAGGGCTTCTTCCAATAGGGCTGGAATAGATACGGGAGTGAACCGATCAGGTATAATTTTTAGTCCCTGTTTTTCAACTTCGATTGCTTCCTGAATGTATTCCAAAATTCTCTTCTCCACAATTTCTTCCATGGAGGTAAGTCGCCATTGTCGAAGCGACTTTGTTTTGCCTTCCTGAGCATTCAATAATATATGGTAGGGGTCTTTCAGAAAAACACCATTGTAAAACCATATAGCAAAGTAATGCTTAAATCCGCCATAACTAACCACATTTTTCCCATTGTAAGTATATACATCTGAGCCCCATTTAGTAACTTTTTCCAGAGGAGCTTTGTCAATAATGCTTGCAATTACCGCGAGCTCCTTTTTCCACTGTGTATGTTCCTGCATGATGGTAGGCTGTTACGATTAATTGATATATAGTTCACCCAAATTTAAAACTAGAAATGCAATTTACTCAGTATTAAAAAAATGGATACCTATGCAGGTTTTAATTTTTCGACCCAAAAGTGTAATTTTGTAACCTCAAATAAATCATTCCATCGTGTAAGATCGACTTTCTTTTAAAAGACTACCCGACGAAGCAGTAAAAGCTTTGTTGTGATTTTTCATTTTAAAGAAAGGAACGATGTTAATTCTTCAAAATATAACCTATATACACCCCAATCGGGATGTATTGTTTGATGATTTAAATCTGGTCATCAACAATCAATCTAAAATTGCATTAATTGGTAACAATGGAGTGGGGAAGTCTACTTTATTGAAAATAATTGCGGGCGATTTATTGCCGGCGAAAGGAACTATATATACAAGTACGGTACCTTATGTAGTACCACAACATTTTGGCCAGTATAATCATCTATCCGTTGCCGAAGCGTTGGGAATAGCATCCAAGGTTGGCGCTCTCAAGTCTATATTGAATGGAGAAGCAACTGAGGAGAACTTGGCAATATTGGACGACGACTGGACGATTGAAGATCGTTGTCAGCATGCCTTGGAAAAATGGGCGTTGACCGAGGTGGATTTGTTTCAACCGATGCAAAGACTGAGTGGGGGCCAGAAAACAAAAGTGTTTTTAGCAGGAATCGAGCTGCATCGGTCGGAAATGGTGTTACTTGATGAACCCAGTAATCATCTTGATAGGGCAGCCAGGAAGCGATTGGAGTCTTTTATAGAAACATATACCGGTACAATTCTGATGGTAAGCCACGACCGCCGGTTACTTAATTTGGTTGATGCGGTGTGCGAGTTGGATAAGCATGGCACGACGCTGTATGGCGGCAACTATGATTTTTATAAGGAGCAAAAAAATATACAAAGACAAGCCCTGCACGAGGATGTAAAGAGTAAGGAAAAGGCTTTGAAAAAGGCGAAAGCGGTAGAGAGAGAATCGATGGAAAGGCAGCAAAAACTTGATGCTGGTGGGAAGAAGAAGCAGGAAAAAGCGGGTATGCCCACCATCATGATGAATACGCTTCGGAATAATGCCGAAAAAAGTACATCCAGATTGAAAGGCGTCCACGCCGATAAGATCGCAGCTCTTGCTCACCAACTCAGTGATTTAAGGAGCAATTTGCCTGCGATCGACAAAATGAAATTAGGTTTAGATAGCTCTTCCCTACATGAAGGAAAGGTTTTGGTAACCGCTGAGGAAATTCAATTTGGCTATGAAGAAACTTTTTTATGGAATCAGCCCCTTAGTTATCAGATCTTAAGTGGCGACCGTGTTGCATTGGAGGGATTAAACGGATCGGGGAAAAGCACCTTAATACAGCTCATTTTGGGCCAGTTGAATCCGCAACGGGGACATATGTATAGAGCCCCAATGCGGTCGGTTTTCATTGATCAGGATTATTCGCTCATTCAAGATGCGAATAGTGTATTGCAACAAGCCGAACATTTGAACCATTTGAATTTGCCTGAACATGAGGTGAAGACAAGGTTGAATCGTTTTTTGTTTGGAAAGCAATATTGGGATAAAATGTGCGGTGAGCTAAGTGGTGGTGAGAAAATGCGACTGATGCTATGCTGCCTGACCTTATATGATAAAGCACCAGACTTACTGATTTTGGACGAACCCACCAACAACCTGGATATTCAGAATCTGGAAATTCTAACAGAAGCTGTCAATAATTACCGGGGTACGGTTATCGTAGTTTCTCACGATGCCTATTTTTTGGACGAAATTGGTATTACCAAGCGTATACAGTTGGTGTAAGTGGTAATCATTAGGAAACCATATTGGATTAGAATTCTCCCTACAGTTGAAATGCGAACATGAGTAAAGAGATAAGATTTCTTATTTCTATACTGCTAAAAAAGGGGAATAGTTTTCAATTTCCCTTTTTTGCTTTGGTAGGTATAAGTTGTACCTTAAAAAATGAAACGATTAATTTTGGAAGATTTACAACCAAAGCGCTTCATTTTGAGTCATTCAGTTTATTAATATTTGTGACATACCCTCAAAAATACCAGCTAAGATGAACTACAAATCTAGTCTAACAGTACTTTTGGTTATGGTAGGCTGTAACGACGGTCAACCGGATTTGCCATGTATAGAAAGGGAAAGAGATGGTACGGGTTGCTATACGGTTTATGATCCAGTCTGTGGATGCAACGAAAAAACGTATAGTAATGAGTGCGAAGCTCGCGCCTATGGTATTACCAACTTTAAGAAGGGTGCTTGTAAAAAATAACTTCGATTGATAGACTTATATTTTATTTTACAACCATTTATTCAAAAGTGCAAGGAAAGTTTATAATGTTGAGGTAAAGAAGGTCCCTTGCTCATAATAAAATCCCAACAGGACTTTGCCAATGAAAACGTACAAAGTCCTGTTGGGATCATTACGTTACTGCATGGAGTGAAAGCCAATACTATTGCCTTCTGAATCCGCACAAACGCCACAAAATCCGTAATCACCAATCGGGAATTTAGCCATGAGTACTTGACCACCGGCAGCTTCAACCCGTCCAATTTCCACGGCACAATCCTCGCAGGAGAAATATATACATGTACCTTTCGAACTGGGGAAACCCATATCATGCTTTACCAATGCCCCGGCAGCTCCCGGCAAATGAGGATCTCCGGGGAAAGCATACATTTGCCCCCCACCGGCGCCATCGGGCGTGGGGAGTTCTGTCAATGTTGTTTGTAAAACAGTTTGATAAAAATGAATGGCACGTGGAAGATCGGTTACGTAGATTTCAAACCAGCCCACAGGATTAGGTGTATTCATGATGTTTTTATTTAGAAGTGTGTACTTATTTTATATAAAAATAGAATAATTCATGGCAGTTTAACAAGGCATAGTCGATTTATAATAGCTCAGCCGGAAAGGATGTGCATTTAGGCAATTACAAGGAGACTTGAATGTATAACTGGTTGATGCAGACACCCTATGGTGGAAGGGAAGTAATGATGAGTTTTGGTTCGGAATGAGATTTATTGATAGTTAGCGGTCTCTCAATGTATTAGGTATTTTTAATTTGCTTTGAGTAGAATTTTTTCACGGTCGGTTTTGTTCCCTATCTGTGCGGAAATGGGATTAAGTAGAGTTGACTTAATGACTAGGTTTTGAATGGTGAGTTGCTTTTTAGCCCTGACGTGGCGTATTTATAATGTGTTGAGTCAGTGCCCGATCATCAAAAATGTTGTTATTTAATGATCTTAGTCCTTTCTTTGTATATAGATTTTGTAGCGTAATGATATGTCATCAGGACGCTGATAAAATTTTTCAATGAATTGATTTTAAGAATTATGGAAGACTTGTTGACTTATTGGATGCTGTAAAACGTCGTTTCTGATTTCAGTTGCGGCGTTTTTAGTTGCTGGTAGGTCGTTTTTGCTTAATCCAAAACATTGAATATGTTCTTTTAGGATTGTCTTGTACTAACGTTGAAGTTTTGAATCTAATTTTATTATATAGAAATAATTTATGTCAAATAACTTATTCGATTTTGGAATGATTGGTCTCGGTGTAATGGGTAGAAACCTGTTGCTCAATGTGGCTGATCATGGCTTTTCAGTTATCGGTTTTGATAAAGATGAGGCGAAAACATCGGCATTGGAAACTGCCGCCACGGCTGGTACTACGGTAAAAGGAGTTCCAGACCTTGCAGAAATGGTTCAGCAACTAAAAACACCCCGCAAGGTGATGATGCTTGTACCGGCAGGTAAGCCAGTGGATGATGTGATTGAATCATTATTGCCTTTGCTTGAAAAGGGAGATGTGGTTATAGATGGAGGAAATTCGCATTATACAGATACCTTGCGCCGTGTGGAATACCTGAAAGAAACAGGTATTAATTTCATGGGAATGGGCGTGTCGGGAGGAGAGCAAGGCGCTCGTACGGGCCCAAGTATGATGCCGGGTGGAAACGTGGAGGCTTACGGACATATTAAGCCAATCCTTGAATCCATCGCAGCGAAAGTAGGTGACGTTCCATGTGTAGATTACCTCGGGAAAGGTGGTGCTGGTCACTATGTGAAGATGGTACACAATGGTATTGAATATGCTATAATGCAGCTTATTAGCGAGTCATATGCACTTTTGAAAAAGGGTGGCCTCAGCAACGAGCAACTGCACGAAACTTTCAAAAGCTGGAATGAGGGATTGTTGCAATCGTTCTTAGTTGAAATTACCGCGGATATATTCCTGCAAAAAGACGACAAGACAGATGCGCATCTGGTGGATGTGATTTCTGATAAAGCAGGTTCAAAAGGTACCGGGAAATGGACTTCTCAGGACTCTATGGAGCTTCCGGTAGCTGTGCCGGTGATTGATACGGCTGTGGCCATGCGTACCTTATCAGGTTATAAGGACGAAAGAATTCAGGCTGCGCAATTGTATTCAGATACTGAATTCCTGGCCAAATTGACCCAGGAAGAATTGGTAGCCATGGTGCATGATGCCTTATATTTTGCAACCATTTTGAGCTACGCACAGGGCTTGGCCATGTTGTTCCAGGCTTCCAAAGAGTTGCAAATGGATATTCCATTGCCAAAAGTAGTAAGCGTATGGAGGGGTGGATGTATTATTCGTTCGTCCTTATTGGAGGTATTCTCCAAAGCTTATGCAAACAATGCAGCGTTGTCTAATATTTTGCTTGATGCAGAGGTAGCCGGAATTATTAAGTCGGTATTAGGTAATACGCGTTCTGCGGTTGCTTTGGCAGCTCAGGAAGGTGTTCCTGCGGGTGCTTTGGCTTCTTCATTGGCATACTTTGATGCATTTAGAAGTGAGCGCATGCCTACAAACCTAATACAGGCTCAGCGCGACTACTTTGGAGCACATACCTATCAGCGTATCGATATCCCTGGTACGTTTCATACAGAATGGGGTCAAAATTAAATTTAACAGTTTATGCAAAGTACAAAACGTCCGCCGGCGTCACTTATTTTCATTTTTGGAGGGAGCGGGGACTTAAATTATAGAAAACTTACTCCTGCGCTATACAACCTGTTTTTGGACGATTGGATGCCCGAAAAATTTGCCATAGCAGGTATTGGTAGAAGTGCGTATACCAACGAAGCGTACCATACGCATTTGCTGGATGGGGTTAGTAAATTTTCAAGAAGAAAAGATCAGGGAAATGGGCATTGGGCTGATTTTAGCCAGCATGTGTCATACTTACAAATGGATGGAGATAATGCCGAAGCCTACCATTTGATTACTGATCTGGTCAATGAAAAGGAAGCAGAGTGGGGTGTGCATCCTAATGTAATTTTTTACTTGGCGGTGGCTCCTCAGTTGGTACCCTCCATTGCACAGAAATTAGGTGCTTTAAAGGTGTGTACAGATAAAACCAGTACACGTATTGTGGTTGAAAAACCTTTCGGCCATGACCTGCAAAGTGCGCATGAACTGAATGAATTATTGGCTGGTATATTTACCGAAGAACAGAGTTTCCGTATAGATCACTACTTGGGTAAAGAAACAGTTCAGAATATTCTTGCATTCCGGTTTGCGAATGCGCTTTTTGAACCTTTGTGGAATCGTCACTATATCGATCACGTACAGATTACCGCTGCTGAAAGCGTTGGTTTGGAAGGTCGCGGAGGTTATTTCGAACGCTCGGGAGCTTTGCGTGATATGGTTCAAAACCATATACTTCAAATCCTGTGTATGGTGGCTATGGAGCCTCCGGTTTCATTTGATGCCAATGAGATCAGAAATAAAAAAGTGGATGTACTCAATGCCATTCGCCGTATAGGAAAAGATCAGGTGCATGATTTTGCCGTGCGTGGTCAATATGGTAAAGGATGGAAAAAAGGACAGCAGGTAGTAGGTTACAGAGAAGAGGAGGGTGTAAATCCGAAATCCAATATTGAAACTTTTGCTGCTGCTAAATTTTATATCGACAACTGGCGTTGGCAGGGCGTTCCATTCTATGTGCGTACCGGTAAGTATTTAAACGAGAAGGCCACCCACATCACCTTAGAATTTAAACCTGTTCCGCACAATGCGTTTCCGGCAGAGGCAGCTGAAACGTCAAGACCTAACCGTTTGACAATCAGTATTCAGCCTAACATGGATATCAGTATTCGGTTCCAATCAAAACGTCCTGGGCAAACCATGACGCTGGACCCGGTTGATATGACATTTGATTATGACGGTGTAGCCGGCGAACATTTGCCGGAAGCATACGAAACCTTATTGCTAGATGTAATGGAGGGCGATGCTACGTTGTTTATGCGTGGAGATCAGGTAGATGCAGCATGGAAGGTGATTATGCCGATCCTTGAGACTTGGGAAAACCGAGTGCCGGTTGACTTCCCAAATTATGCACCGGATTCATGGGGACCTGATGAGGCAGATGCGCTTATTGCCCGTGACGGACATGTATGGATTAATTTTCCCCCTCATGACTAAGCCTATGGAACTACATATCGCTAAAAATATACCAGATTTAAGTAAAGATCTGGCTGCACATATCGCTCAGTTCATTACAAAGGTATTGGCTGAACAGGATCGCTTTACTTTTGTATTGTCAGGGGGAAGTACTCCAAAAGCGTTGTATGCGCAATTGGCTGCTTCGCCTTATGCAGAAAGCATACCTTGGGAGAAGGTTCATTTCTTTTGGGGGGACGAACGCGCTGTTCCGTTTGAAGATGAGCGTAACAATGCGCGCATGTGCTATGCCGAATTGCTAGATAAAGTGAATGTGCCTGCCGCAAACATACATATCATGCGGACAGACATAAGCCCGGAAGAATCGGCTGCTGCTTATGAACAAACATTGAGAACTTACTTTGGTAACTCTGAGTTTACGTTTGATTATGTACTATTGGGAATGGGTGATGACGGACATACTTTGTCGCTATTTCCAGGTACAGATGTTGTGCATGAACAAAATTTGTGGGCTACCTCATTCTTCCTGCAGGCGCAGGATATGTACCGAATCACGCTTACTGCTCCGGTTGTTAATGCAGCCAGATGTGTGGCGTTTATGGCCACAGGTACAGGTAAAGCCGAAACATTGCTTCAGGTGCTGAAAGGCGACAAAAACGTGGATCTATACCCTTCGCAGATTATTCAACCTAAAGCAGGTGAATTACACTGGTTTGTGGACGAGGCTGCTGCGGCATTGCTGGATCAATAATACTGAGATATTTATATCATTGAAGTGGAGAGCTCCTTATGCAAATAGGGAGCTCTCTTTTGTTTTCTGTGGAGTAGGTTTTTGTGGCTTATATATCATTTAGGCATTTCAACATGAGGGTGGACCACTTGTAAAGTAAAACCAGTTACATGTAAATCAGATGGTTAAATTTGAATAAACATCCTGAAAATATGAAACACATTCTTCGACTGATTGCGGTAATCATTGCGATTACCTATGCGCTAAAACTGGTTAACGCACAATCTGACTGGCTTGTTTTTAGCGGCTTGGCAGTGATTGCAGCTGCGCTGTATTTTTTGGCAATTGAATTAAAACAAATTTTCACCCAACTCAACTCGAAACGATGAACATTACTACTAAAAAAATCTTTACACTCATTGGCAGCTTTTTAGGAGCTATATTATTCTTATTCGTTCAACCTTTTTCCTTCGAAAATATTGACGCAGGAAATGTTGGAATCAAGATAAATCTATACGGATCGGATAAAGGGGTTGATAACATCACACTGGTTACCGGTCGTGTGTGGTATAACAGTTGGACAACCCGAATTATAGAATTTCCAACCTTCACGCAGAGCGTGGATTATGATTCGTTTGTGATTACCACCAAAGATGCCAATCCCGAGAAAGTACCCCAGATATACCGGCAATACCGAAGACCACTTGCGGAGATACAGCAAGGATTTATGAAAAATACGATATATGATGCTTATCGCATTGCGGCAAACTCCTTTACATCTGATAGCGTAATGTCGAATCGGGAGGTTTTTGAGAACCGCGTCCAGAATATTCTGACACAGACCTTAGGCAAGGATGGATTTATATATGATCAGCTCACTTCGGCCATTACGCCGCCGCCGTCTTTACGCCAAATGATCGACGAAAAGAACACATCTATACAGGCTCGGTTAAAGGCTGAAAACATGGCTAAGCAGGCAGAAGCAGAAGCGAAAGTTCTTGTGGCAAAGGCGGAAGGCCAGGCAAAAGCAACGCTGATTAAGGCCAAAGCAGAAGCCGAGGCCAATCAGTTGCGACAAAAGACACTAACGCCATTGCTTATTCAGCAAGAATGGGTCGCGAAATGGAATGGTGTTTTGCCTACCACGAACGCGGGTGGTGCCAGTTTGATGCTAGGTATTAAATAAAATGGTGGTGAAGAAGAAGGTGAATTTATGGATCGCCTTCTTTTTCACCTTAGAACCACTTCTTCCATTTAAAATAGAAAACCATCCCCACTGTTACCAAGAGCATAATAGCCCAGGTATAGTAATAGCCGTTGTGCAGGCGGAGCTCGGGCATGTGATCAAAGTTCATACCATATACCCCCACAATAAAGGTGAGTGGCATGAAAATGGCCGAAAAGATTGTCAGGGTTTTCATAACCGCGTTCATTCGGTTACTGATCGTGGAAAGATGTACGTCCGTTAAACTTGCCAAAAGTTCCCGATAGGAATCCACTGTATCGATGACCTGCATCACATGGTCGTAAAGATCCCGGAAGTAGGGGATAGATTTTTTATGTACCAACGGATTGTCTTCCCGAATAAGCTGGTTGATAATATCCCTAAGCGGCCAAATGATTCGCCGTACAAGAGTTAGTTCGCGTTTTAGCGCATATAAATCGGCCAGAGACATGTGTTTGGCGCCTCTGATTACCTGATCCTCGGCGAGATCTAATTGATCGCCCAATTTTTCCAAAATGATAAAGTAATTATCTACGACCACGTCCATCAGCGCGAACATGAGATAATCTGCTCCATTTTTTCTTGTTTTACCTACAGACGCCTGTAGTCTCGTTAGTACAGTGGTGAAAATGTCGTTCGTTAGCTCTTCCTGAAAAGAGAGTAAATAGTGATCGCCCAATACGAAACTCACATGCTCCGTTGAAATCGAAAGTGGCGATTCGCTTTCGATATGCAGCATTTTCATGGTTAAGAACAAGTGCCCTGTATCGTATACTTCTACCTTGGGCTTATGTTCTGTATTCACTACATCTTCCAGTAACAAAGGATGCAATTGAAACAACGTACCCAATTTCTCAATCAAAGAGGTATCATGGATTCCGTCCACATTCAACCAGGTTATTTGATCTCGCCAGGATTGATCCGGGAGACAGTCTGCCAGGGATTTTACCTTACTCTCATGAAATGCCTTATCGTTATATTGAATTTTCTGAATTCGGGTTTTTAATTCCGTTTCAGGGCCTATATACACCAATGTTCCCGGAGAGGTCATTAAGTTATGGCGCTTGTAACGTTTTCTTTTTAATCCCTTCTCGCCCGATTCGGCTACATTGGGGAGGTGTGTGGTGTCCGTTGTTTCCAAATGAAATAATTACTTAAGATGAAAAACAAGTAATGGAATATGGGTATGTACAACCAGTCGCTTGGTTACACTAGGATTAATTAGGTATTCTTCAATAAAGGAACGTTCTCTGGACGACATAATCAATAAGTCGGCTTTTACTTCGTCACAATAATCCTCAATGCCGTTGATGACATGAGAAGCTTTTCTTACGACGATATCCTCATCTTGTATAGGAAATTCTTTCTGAATCTGTTCTATATACTGATGATCCGGCTGAATGTCGGGTTGCGTAGCTGCATTTACTTTAAGTAAACTCAATCGTCCTCCTAAATGCTTCATCAGACCAATTACCTCGCGAAGAATATGATTTTCTTCGTACTCAAATTGTGTTGCGTATACGACTTCATCGAATCTCTTGGGCTTAACTTGTGGTGGGATGATCATTACCGGACAAGAAGCTGCTAGTGCAATGTGCGTTGCCGAGCTTCCCATTAGCTTATCCAGAAATCCACCGGTACCCGTTCTGCCCAAAACAATAAGATCGGGATTGTGCTCCTGTGTGGCTGCATCTACAGCCGAACGAATGCTGCCAACCGCCCATATCCCAAGCGCATTGTAACCTTCTATTTTTAGTTTCTCCACATAACTTTCCAGGCGGTCCTTGAACTCCTGCTCCAATTCTAATGACATGGGTATAAAGTCAGTACTTCCCATTACGGGTGACGCCACGCCTCCATCAGCGATATAGGGCTGATAGGCATGTAACACAATCAGTTGGGTTGATTCTATATTGGCGATGATTTTGGCGGCAGCCAGTGCACGATCGGCGTTGTCTGAGAAATCAATTGGAATAAGTATCCGTTTCATAGCGTCGTTAGATAAGGGGTTTAATCGATAAATTACCTGAGAAGCAAGTTAAGGTAAATTAAATGCATAAGTTGTAAATGTATCGAAATGATCACGGTAACTTAATATTCGACAGAATAGGTCTAATAATTATGCCAGCCCTATGGTTATACGCCTAACTATGTGGTAGTAAAATTTAGAATTGACATGCATAACCTTTAAAACGAGAGATTATTTTATAATTGATATATAGAATAATACAATCTATAATTGGTATCGTTTAAGGCATTTGTTTTATTTCTATTTTTGAATGAAATGCCTTGGTTTGATATGTATCCATTAATTGGATTTTTTATAAGTTTACCTTTTATATAGCATTCCCTTACACCAAATTTCCTGTATGAAGAGCAAAATTACCATTGTTAACATAGCCCTATTAAGTGTTGCCGCCATCGCTACTGTTCTGAATGCCTATCAAATTGTATCGATTTCAACAGAAGTTTTGCTAACGCTTCGTTGGGCTGCCCTGGCTGGATTGATTATATATGCTTTCATCAAAAAGAATTTAACTACTTCCATTTTAATCTCCATGCTGGTGGGTACCGAAATCGGTTACGATTTCCCTGAAATGGGTACCAATTTGCATTTCCTAAGACAAATATTTCTGCAAATGATCAAGACGGTGATTGCACCATTGTTGTTTGCAACGCTGGTGACGGGTATAGCGGGTCATTCGGATTTAAAACAAGTAGGCCGAATGGGATGGAAATCACTATTGTATTTTGAAGTAGTAACCACATTTGCTTTAATTATCGGTTTACTTTTTGCCAACTGGTTTAAGCCGGGTGAAGGAATTATTCCTCCTGCAACTTTGAACGCTACGTTGCCATCGGTGAAGGAGCAGACCTGGCAAGATATTATCGTGCACTCGTTTCCTGAAAACATGGCAAAATCCATATATCACGGAGAAGTGTTGCAAATTGTAGTTTTCAGTGTTCTGTTTGGGATTAGCTTAGCGATGCTACCTGCCGCCAAAAAGGAAAAGTTTGTTTCCGGAGTTGAGCTTTTGGCGGAAGTAATGTTCAAATTCACAAAAATTATCATGCTTTTTGCTCCAATTGGAGTAGGTGCCGCTATCGCTGAAACGGTGGGACACATGGGTATTGATGTATTGAAAAATCTGGCGCTGTTATTAGCTACGCTATATTGTGCGCTTATCGTGTTTGTTTTGATCGTATTGGTGCCGGTTGCACTTATTGCACGCATTCCGGTGATTAAGTTGGCTAAAATGATTTTTGAACCTCTTTCCATTGCTTTTGCTACCACAAGCTCTGAGGCGGCATTGCCAAAAGCTATGGAAAAGATGGAGAAATTTGGAGTGCCACGGCAAATTGTCGCTTTTGTTATGCCTACGGGTTATAGCTTTAACCTGGATGGATCGACACTATACCTTGCTTTGGCTACGGTGTTTGTTGCACAGGCAACAGGTACTGAAATGTCGGTAGGGGAGCAGGTTACTATGGTTTTCTTGCTCATGTTGACCAGCAAAGGGGTGGCGGGGATACCTCGAGCTACCCTGGTTATTTTGTTAGGAGCCATTGCAAATTTTGGTATGCCTGAGTGGCCCGTTTTATTGATTATGGGTATTGATGAACTTATGGACATGGCCAGAACCACCGTGAACGTGGCTGGTAACTGTTTGGCTACTGCCGTGATTGCACGTTGGGAAGGTGAATTGGACGACGAAATGATGCACAATTCCGACAAATTAATTACCGAAACTTCTATTGATGCTTAATACCAAATTATGCTTACCCTTTACGGAATACCCAATTGTGATACAGTGAAAAAAGCCCGCACCTGGCTTGACAATCATGGACAACCTTACATTTTTCATGATTATAAAAAACAGGGCATATCAGCTGATAAATTAAATAGCTGGTTGGATGAGTTTCCCTTAGAAAAGGTAATGAATAAGGCCAGTGCCACCTGGAAAGCACTTTCTGACGAAGAAAAGTCCGCAATTGTAGACCGTCCATCGGCTATTGCATTGATGACGGAAAAGACCTCAGTTATTAAGCGACCTTTGATTGAAGATGCTTCCGGAAAAGCGGTGGCGGTAGGTTTTTCAGACAAAGATTACTCGGAGAAATTCTTGTAGTTTGAGTCCTATAAATGCAGAAAGACGTGTAAAGCACGTCTTTCTGCATTTATGAGCATTTCGCTTTATATGAATTATTTAATAGGACGAACTCTTCCTTTTGCCGCTTCCAGTGTTCGTTGTTTGTTTTGCAGTTCTAGTAAAGATGAACGTAAGTCGGAATTCCCTTTTTCTACGGATGCCCTAAGTTCAGTAAGCTTCTTTTCTGTTTTTTCGATCTCCTTGGTATTTTCCTCTACATCCCGTTGTAGTTTTTGATATAGCTTTTCAGCATCAGAAAAGTCTTGATCTGCGATACGAACAACTTCTCTTGACTCGGCGTAATCGGAAAAATCCTTTAAAAGATTTTCAGCGGCGGTATAAGCCCGATCGTTGTCAGTTGTTACAAATAATCCGTCGGTTTGAAGTGCTAAAAAAACTTTGGACATATTCTTGTTCAAAGAGGAAACTTGACTGGTAACTTGGACCGGGCCCGAGGATACCGGCTTTATAGAAGCCTTCTTAATGGTATAGTTTCCTTTTCGCCCTTTTACTTTACCAAACTGATCGAGATAGTTTTCCCAGTAGGTGCTCAGATGTTTTTCTGGAATACTTTGTTGAAGGACTAATCCGGAATAGACATTCTTGTCGATGGTTGCCTGGGCGGAAGATACGCTTTGTGCTTGAGTATCATATACGATTAGAGCCAGCAGAGCTAACACATAACGTAGAAGTATTGTTTTCATAAGTTTGTTGTTGCGTTTATTTCTTAGTTACAATCACGACTTTCTTGTTGTCAAACAATGTGGTAGCAAACAAATAATGGTCACCACCTTCGTTAAGACGCCATTTTTTGCGCAAGTCTTGAATCTTTGCCGGAAAATTTCGCAGTGTTAAATTGGCTTTGTTTTGTCCAATCAGCTTCTGAATTTCGGTGCCATCCGGTTTACAATAGCCTACCACTTCAAAGGTACGGCCTGGGAAGTTTTCTATGCGCTGTTCCGAGGTATAGAGATGGCTGCTTGCGGCAAGTTTGCTTACGCAGTATCGGTCTGCCAAAATCTTGAAAGCACCCGATTTCAGTACAGCGGCGTGAGGTTCGTATAAATACGCTTGGGGATATGTATAAGCAATGGTTGCTTGCTGTTCCTGGTTCTTTTCAAAGTCCAGTGACAGCCCGGCCTCTCCATTCTGATTGAGAATTCTTACTTTGAGTTCATAAGAGTCGGAGCTGTGTTCGCCGTTGATGTGAAACAGCAATTCTTTACATTCTTGATCATAGCCAATGGTGTATACAGCTTTCACGTGTTGCAATTCCTTAACAGCGCGGTCTATATCAAGTAAAGGAGATGTTTTCACCAAGATATTAGGCGCCGCACGGAGGAGTAAGGGTAGGTTTGATATAATATCCGGGGTACAATCGGCCAGCAAAACCACTTTGTCTTTGTTGCTATCTCTACGCGCGGGATCAGTATAGATCCAGTCGGCGGTTAAACCTTCTGCTTCAATGGCGGTGAGTGAATTGGAGTTTCTAACTGTAATTTGGTTGGCTTGTAAGAGTTTAAAATTATAATTCGCCGTTGTCGCTACCTCAGGTTGAAGTTCAAAATAGGTGGCTGAGTTAAACTTCTGGCTCATATAGTAGCAATCGACCCCCATACCACCGGTGATATCGATGAGCGTTTCTCCTGAAACAATACTGGCTTTGAATGCGGCAGTAGCTTCGGATGAACTTTGTTCCACGGACAAAGCAGGAGGGAAAATTAACTTTTTATAGGACGACCATTCCGGCAGTTTTTTTACCGCCTTTTGCCGGGCATGTATTTGTCCAATGGCTTTTTTGACATCAAGATCTTCGGCATTTTTAGACCGAAGCAGTAATTGATTCACATCATCCGTGATATGCTGGTTGATAAATTTCAGTTCCTTGTCGGTAAGTCCGATGGAAGGATGATCGGATAATGTGGGTTGTTCGGTCATTGTTAGTCCCTGCTTTGTTTGGTGTCTCAAAGTTCTGGAAATTCCATCGGATGCATTTCATGAATTTTATTTGTCTTTGAAAAGTTATAAAAATAGATCAATTGTTTATGAAAATGAAGGGTTTTGAGAATTCCGAAGGATTTGCTTTTAAGATGAACAAATATTCTGTTTTCATTAAGTAGGACGAACCAAATGAAAATTATAACTTGTCGGCTAATATCCTATTTACCTAAGTTAACCTGTATTTATCATGAGATTAAAGACCTTTGAAGAGTATCAAATCGCCTACAAAAATAGTGTAGACGATCCCGAAGGTTTCTGGGCAGAAATTGCGCAACAATTTAAGTGGCGTAAACCGTGGAAGAAAGTTCTGAGCTGGGATTTTAAAGAAGGAACCACCAAATGGTACGAAGGAGGAGAAATGAATATCACAGAAAATGCGCTGGATCGCCATCTTGAAACAAGGGGTGACCAGGTTGCGATTTTGTGGGAACCGAACGATCCGAGTGATGATTCAATAAGTATTACATATCGAGTTTTATTTGACCGTGTTTGCCAATTTGCCAATGTTTTAAAAAAGCATGGTGTTAAAAAGGGTGACCGCGTTTGTATTTATCTACCCATGGTACCGGAGCTTACTGTTGCGGTATTGGCCTGTGCACGTATTGGAGCTATTCATTCCGTAGTTTTTGGAGGATTCTCGTCCAAGTCCATAGCAGACCGTATCAACGATTCGGCCTGTACGATGGTCATTACCTCTGATGGAGCCTTCCGAGGCAACAAGGTAATCCCCATGAAGGAAACTGTGGATACGGCATTGGATCACTGCCCAACGGTGAAAAACGTGATCGTAATGACACGTACCCGCACTCCGGTTTCTATGTTAAAAGGCCGTGATTTATGGTGGGAAGAGGAGGTGAAATATGTAGATGCGGTTTGTCCGGCTGAGCCGATGGATGCGGAAGATACTTTGTTTATCCTTTATACATCCGGTTCAACAGGTAAACCTAAGGGCGTTGTGCATACTTGTGGAGGATATATGATATTCTCAACGTATACTTTTGCTAACGTATTCCAATATGAACCGGGTGAAATTCATTTCTGTACGGCAGATATAGGCTGGATCACGGGTCATAGTTACATTGTATACGGTCCGCTTTGCTATGG
>CALGRQ010000362.1 GCA_937880795.1 uncultured Dyadobacter sp.
CTAGAATTGTCAATCCTCTTTTCGGCATTTTCATCCCTTTCAATACAGATGCGGCAGCCACAGCATCGGGCGGTGAAATAATTCCCCCCAAAAGAAAGCCCAAAGCCAAAGTAAAACCTGGTATGATGCTTACTGAAAAGTAAGCAATTGCCAACGAGGTAAAAAAGGTGAGACCAAAACCGAGCGATAATATGGATCGTTTCCATTTCCAGAAGCTATTCCAGGAAGTATACCAGGCCGCCTCAAAAAGTAAAGGAGGAAGGAAAATGAGAAATACCAAATCAGGATTGATACTGATATCGGGAACAGCCGGGAACAGTGAAATAATTAACCCACCAATAACCAGTAGAATAGGATACGAAATTTTCAGTCGTTGACTTAACAAGTACAATAGCGCCATGGCAAAGAATAGCGCTAGAATGAGTAATAGATTGTGATGAATCATAATATGAGTGAGATTGAGACCGAAAAATAAGAAAATTTGACTGAACCTTTATCAAGAAGTTTTCTAGCAAAATCAGTAAAAAAGAGTATTCTTGTTTTTATAACCCTATATGTTCTATTAAAACTAAACCTTTTATCCATGAAAAAATTTGGCATCCTGTTTTGCCTCACCCTCGCATCAGGGCTCACCTTTGCTCAAAATTATGATGAATCGAAAGTGAAACCGTATACACTACCCGATGTACTTAAATCTGTGGATGGAAAAATAATTAACAGTGTTAAAAGTTGGGAAAACAACCGTAAATCTGAGATTATACATCTTTTTGAAGAGCATGTATATGGGACTATGCCTAAAAAGTATGACGGCTTAGACATTAAAATTACCCATGAAGATAAACGAGCCATGCAAGGTAAAGCACACCTGAAAGAGGTAGCGCTCACGGCAACGAATCAAGGAGAGTCGGTGACGATTAACCTGGTTTTATTTATTCCCAATGAGGTCAAAAAACCAGCTCCTGCGTTCCTTTTGATCAATAATCGCCCAAAAAAGAACACTTTGGCATCCAGAGATACCATTAGTGGATTTTGGCCCGCAGAGGAAGTCATTGCCTCCGGATATGCGATTGCTGCATTTCAAGTGGATGACGCCGCTCCCGACAACAAAAATACGTTTCAGAACGGTGTGATGCGACTCTATCCCCAGCAATTGAGAGCCGATAATGGCATGAAAGCTATAGGTTCATGGGCTTGGGCAGCAAGCCGGGTCATGGATTATTTTGAAAGGGAATCTGCCATTGACTCTAAACGTGTAGGTATCGTTGGCCATTCAAGAGGGGGAAAAGCATCCTTATGGACTGCGGCACAGGATAAACGATTTGCCATTTGCTTCACCAACAATTCAGGAAATACGGGTGCGGCGCTCTCCAAACGCTGGTTTGGTGAAACAGTTGCCATTATCAACAAAGCATTCCCACACTGGTTTAATAACAATTACAAAAAGTATAGCGACAACGAGCAGGCACTACCCGTAGATCAGCACATGCTCATTGCCTCTATTGCACCCCGCCCGGTTTATGCCACAAGTGCCTCCGAAGATCTATGGGCCGACCCTACCGGAACTTTCCTGGCCATGAAAGAAGCCGAGAAAGTATATGGCTTATACAATTTAAAAAGCAAGCTTCCAGGTACTCCCCCAGCACTGAATACGCCTTTCAACAACCCACCATTAGGCTATCACAACCGGGAAGGAAAACACGATCTTACGCCGTACGACTGGAAGCAATTTGTTGTTTTCGCAAACCATCACTACGAAGCGAAGCGCAAGAAATAGGTTTGTAAAATAAGTTATTATGATTTAAGTAAAACATTAACGAATAGATAATATTCAACTCATTTTCAGCAACATATAATCATTCGTTAAATCTATATATGCACTATAAACAAAACACCCGGCTCATTAAGCGTCGGGTGTTTTGTTTAACCAAAAAAGCCCCCATCTAACTATTTACGTCCAAACCATTTTTGTTTAGGACTGTCCTTTTTGATCAGATCAGCAATGGCTTCTGCGGCTTCAATAGGGTAATCCGACTCCAGCACCGTAGCTCCGTCCTTAACAATGGCACGATACTGTTCTTTTCTCTCCTCCGCGGATTTTAATTTATCGTAGGACGATGCGGCAGATATCATGCACATAGCCCCCTTTGCATTGAGCATAGCATATAGCTCCTGGTTGTCAGGTTTAACCCTGGGCCCTATATAGGCAATGAGTTGGTTAAATGGCACACCTGCTTTTTCGTAATCATCAAAATCTTTTTTGTTTTTGATGAAAGCTGAAAACATGCTGTTTTTATTTGTTTTCAAATAATATAGCGCTTCGGCCGGACTGTGTACCGTTAACATCACAAAAGCAGATGCTTTGTGTTTTTTAATCAAAGCCGCAGACATCTCCAAAGGAACATCTTTGTGATCCAGATTGAGGATGGTCTTGCCTCTTCCCCACTCAATTACCTCAGCTAAGGTCGGAATGCTATATGGGGTAACATTACCCTCTGCATCTTTCAATCTGATGTCTTTCAGTTCCGCATAGGTATAGTCCGACAACTTACCCTTACCCGTTGTGGTACGTTCCAAAGTAGCGTCATGAAGCAATACAATGACACTGTCCTTAGTAAGACGAGGGTCTATTTCAAAAAAAGCCGGAGTATGTCGCAATGTGTTTTCGAACGTTGCAATCGAATTCTCAGGAAATCCTTTCACCATACCTCCTCTATGACCAGCAATCAGCGTCACATCATTTCCCGTATACTTAAAAAAAGCATGCATATCTGTTGCTTTCTTCATTTTCAACACATGCAACTGATCCTGCGCCTCAGCAGGACGGAATGCAGCGAAGCCCAGCACCAACGACAGGGCAATCTTCAATTTATTATTCATCACTCAATTTTAATATTAATAACGCAACCACTAAAGACGGGAATGAAATTCAATAATCCCAAGTTAGGCACCACTCATTTTATGACTTTTATCCCCTTTGGAGCATCAATACTCGTTTTTATCTTACCATCAGCTTGCTTTTCATGACGAATTTTAACAACTCCGAGGGTGGTTGGATAAGTCCCCTCAGCCCATTGCAAATCACCCATATTGGGTTTCACAGAAATCGTCTTTCCACCTGGCTCAACCACCGTTACCCCTAAAACGTGTTCCGTTAACCAAGCCGTAGGACCAGAAGCCCAACCATGGCAAAGGCTGTGACGAAGGTTTTTATAACAATAGGCACCAAAATCTCCATGAATATCATCTTTACCTTCCGGAACAATTTCATCTATCGGTGCTGCATTTTTTGTCCATTCCAAATCAAAATCTTCCCAGAAAGTAGTGGCGCCCATGTCAAGCATACCACCCCAATAATTACGGATGCAATTCAGGGCACCTTGATAATCGCCCGCTTTTGCTTTGGCTTGGAGCATATAGTACCCATAGAAAGTCGAAAACTGGGCGCATTCCCCTTTAGAAAGGACTTCGGCGTTCGCTTTTTCTGCCGGCACTAAACCTGCAAGTGCAAGTAGAGCCGCAGCCTGTTTAGAATTGTTGGCATCCGGCACATACATTTTCAGGTTCGTAGCCATGGCTTTACATTTTGCTGCCTGAGCCGGCTCATCCAAAATGGTACATAGCTCAGCGCCAGCATCCATGGTCATCACCATCATCGCATGTAAACCGGCATGAATACCTTTTGGATTTTCACTGGAAGGCCAATCCAGAAAACGCGTTCCATCAAGGTTCTCCTTATTATCTTTCGTTTTCGCAATCAGTTGGTCCAGTAAACCAACAAGATACTTTTGTTGCTTGCGAAGATATTCCTTATCACCTTGATTTTTATATAAATCTCTGTGTATCAATACCCACCACATAGAGT
>CALGRQ010000363.1 GCA_937880795.1 uncultured Dyadobacter sp.
CTGGATCGTGGTTTGGCTACGAAGGTAATAGACTCGGACAAGGTCGTGATGCTGTGAAAGCTTTGATTAAAGACAATCCAGAGTTAATGGACGAGTTGGAAGCCAAGGTTCGCGCAAAGGTCAATAATGAACCAGATTCATTGATTGATACCAGTGAGCCTAATATCAGTGATGATGGTTCTCCTGAATAATTTTAATATATAGTATAAAAGTAAATGCCTTCGAAAATCGAAGGCATTTACTTTTATATCCAACTATAAATATCCTTTAGAACGGATTACCGGATGAGTCCTCATCGTCATCGAAATCATAATCTTCGTCGTCGGGTCCGGAAAACATGCTGCTTACAAGATCCTGAAATTTAGCACCCTGATCTAAGGATTGTTTACCAATAAGTGAAAATTCAGCCATTCCATGAAGAGCAAATTCCATCATAAACAGTTTTTCTGTTTCATTGGAATAAGCGCTCAATAAATCTATAAAATCATCCAGACCATCAATGGTACGCAGTCTTGCACCATATTCCCGGTCGGTCATATCTCCCAACATCTCCATTTCATTGCCATTGCCGAACCATTCAACAATTTTGGCGTATGGATTAATCTTGCTCTTTTTAGATTTTTCCGGATCGGGGAAAAAGTTAAGAAATTGGGTACGTATAGCTTTTCCGATGAGGTTTTGAGCCACAATAACTGGTCCCTCTACCTCTCCTTCATATACTAGCTCCACTTTACCACAAATGGATGCTACAACCCCGTATAAGTCGGAGATTCTCGCGTATGTTAAGTCTTCAGAATTGATGAGGGCTCGTCTTTCAGCGGTACTGAGGAGTGTTTCATATGCTGAAATAGTTAAACGGGCAGATACACCACTTTTACTATCGACATATTCACTTTCCCGTGCTTCCACGGCAATTTGTTCTATAAGTGTTTTGAGAAGATCATTGATGACAACGCTATCTTTTTGGCCGTCCTTAACCACTGCCTCTTGCTCCGTAATCCTTCTTCCCGTTTCTAGGGTCTTAGGGTAATGGGTAACAATTTGACTTTCAATACGATCTTTAAGCGGTGTTACAATACTTCCCCGGTTTGTATAATCCTCCGGATTTGCAGTAAAAACGAACTGTATATCCAATGGTAACCGTAGTTTGAACCCCCGGATTTGAATATCGCCTTCCTGCAAAATATTAAAAAGAGCTACTTGGATACGGGCCTGAAGATCGGGTAATTCGTTGATAACGAAAATACCGCGATGGGACCGGGGTATAAGGCCATAATGGATCACGCGCTCATCGGAATAAGGAAGTTTCAGAGCAGCCGCTTTTATAGGATCGATGTCACCGATTAGATCTGCAACAGATACATCAGGTGTAGCTAACTTTTCGGTATAGCGTTCATCACGATGTAACCAACTGATTTTGGTTAAATCGCCATGTTCTGCAATGTTATCTTTGGCAAAGCGAGAGAGCGGGTGGAGTGGGTCGTCGTGTAACTCGGAGTCCGAAACATAAGGAATATATTCATCCAGAAGATTCACCATCATTCTGGCAATTCGGGTTTTGGCTTGTCCGCGAAGTCCGAGAAAATTGATATTGTGCATAGACAATATCGCTCGTTCTACATCAGGAATGACCGTTTCTTCATATCCCCAAATGCCGGGGAATACGTTTTCTTTATTCCTAATCTTTTGGATAAGATTATCCCGCAATTCTTGTTTGATAGAGCGGGATTTATATCCCGCTCTTTTCAGTTCACCAAGTGTTTGAATTTGCAATAGCTGCGTGGCAGGAATCGTCGAATATGTCATTACTGAGTGGAATGTTTAACGCGCGTACGCAACAGAACGCATTTCCCGAATAACGGTAATTTTAATTTGTCCTGGGTACTGCATTTCTTTTTCAATTTTTTGAGAAATATCAAACGAAAGCATGCCTGCTTTTTCGTCTGATACATTGTCTGCATCAATAATTACGCGTAGTTCACGTCCTGCTTGAATCGCATAGCATTTTTCAACACCGTCGAACGAAAGGGCCATGTTTTCAAGATCACGTAAACGCTGGATATACGATTCCATCATTTCCCGACGGGCACCAGGTCGGGAGCCAGATATTGCATCACAAACCTGAATGATTGGAGACAGCATGCTGGTCATCTCGATCTCATCGTGGTGAGCACCAATGGCGTTGCAAACTTCGGGGTTTTCTTTATATTTTTTAGCCAGTTCCATACCCAATATTGCGTGTGGAAGATCCGATTCTTCTGGCCATACTTTACCAATATCGTGTAGCAAACCAGCTCTTTTGGCAAGTTTCGTATTTAAGCCCAGTTCCGCTGCCATGGTCGCACACAATTTGGCAACTTCACGAGAGTGTTGCAAAAGATTTTGTCCATATGAGGAACGGAAACGCATACGTCCGATCATCTTAACGAGTTCAGGGTGTAATCCGTGGATACCCATATCAATTACCGTACGCTCCCCAATCTCAACAATTTCATCGTCAATATTTTTACGCGTTTTAGCAACGACTTCCTCAATACGTGCAGGGTGAATACGTCCATCCTGTACCAGACGGTGTAATGCAAGGCGTGCTATTTCACGACGCACTGGGTCAAAACCCGAAATTACGATAGCCTCAGGAGTGTCATCCACAATGATTTCAACTCCTGTTGCAGCTTCCAACGCACGAATATTTCTTCCCTCACGACCAATGATCTTTCCTTTGATATCATCGTTTTCGATATTGAAAACAGAAACACAGTTTTCGATGGCATGTTCAGCAGCGGTACGCTGAATGGTTTCGATAACGATTTTCTTTGCTTCTTTCGTAGCTGTTAAGCGCGCTTCCTCCATCGCACTTTTTACATAAGAACCGGCTCTTGTATCAGCTTCTGCCTTGAGAGCGTCTACCAATTGCTCGCGGGCTTGGTCGGCAGTAAGATTAGCGATTTTTTCAAGTTGAGCCACTTGCTGCTGGAGAGATTTCTCAGCTTCTTCGCGCTTTTTAGTGGCGGTTTCTATTTGTTGAGATAGGTTGTTTTTTAATCCTTCCAACTCATTTTCGCGCTTGCGGTTTTGCTCAATGGTTTGATTAAGGTTCTGCTCACGTTGTTTAAGCTTTTGTTCGTTGCTCTGCAGAATACCTCTTTTCTTGTTTGCATCCTCTTCGAATTCAGATTTAAGACGCAAATACTTTTCTTTGGCCTCTAGGATGCGGTCTTTCTTGATATTTTCAGCAGCACTCTCAGCATTTCTCAGAATTTCATTAGCCCGTTCCTGAGCTTCTTTTTCCTTTTGATCGAAAGACTTTCTGAAAATGTATTTACCTGCTAAGACCCCAATGCCAACTGCAATGATGTCGGATAAGAGGACAATAAAAATTGATGAATCTGGCATTTTATGTAATGGTTACAATTAGTTTAGTTGTGACCGACTACACAGCAGTGTCAAATGCCGAACTTATTCGTGTTGCACGATATATTAAAGAAAGCGAAAGCTATACGATATTCACATGATAATGGTATTATCTATTTTGAGTGATGAGAACCCCATTACTCTTCTAGTTTTCAATAGCGTTGGCGACAGCTGCATCCAGTTTTTCTATTCTTTCCTGAAATGCTTCAACCAATCCATCCATTTGTTCCCGCATACGTTGCAAGGCAACCATACATTCTATAGCGGTGAGCCCCATGGCCTCAATATCGTCGTATCCTTTAACTTTTGATTTATGCTGCTTAACTCGCCCCATAAATACTTCATAACCATCCCTGTAATATTTTTCCTGATCGGCTGGTACGCTCAGCTTAAAGCCTCTGTCAAGCAGTTTTATAAAGACAGAAACGTCAGGATTAGGTATGTTATTTTTTTTCATAAGGTATCTTCAAGCATTTCTATGCACTTATCGATCTCTTGAATATATCGTTCAACTGATTCTTTCAGTTCGGCCAATCCGTCTGTTGGTGTCAGTTTACTTGAGACAATTTTAGCGAAACTTTTAGACTTATTAAAGTCTTTTTCCAAACTACTGTATTTTTTCTTTGTTTCCTTAGCTTCTTCCTTGAGTTGAAGGTTAGACTGTCGCAGTTCGGCATTCTCTCGCTGTAATTCTGACACTGACCAAGTTAGATTATCCTTTGTGTTGATTAAGATTTCTAATCTTTTTTCTAAATCAGCAAATTTATGCTCAATAATGCGTGTACTACTCCTTTCCATTTCTTAAGTGGGTTTATGTGTCTGGTGCTTTAAATACTCAATAAAGGACTGTCAGGAATCTAAAATACAGATGAGAGGGGACAAGCCCCCCTTCTTTACAATTACTTTCTGATTACCGCATTATGTTCTCTTTCATAGGTTGCGATCAGGCGAGACATGGTTTTGTCGATCACTTTATCGGTGAGTGTTTGCTGATCATCCTGTAAAATAAAGCTAATGGAGTATGATTTGCGACCTTCAAGATTGGCCCCTTCGTAAACGTCAAATACATTCACAGCCCGAAGAAGTTGCTTTTCGGTCTTATAGGCCGCTTGACGCAATTCTTCAAAAGTTACCTTTTTATCGACTACCAATGAAAGATCTCTTCTAACCTCCGGAAACTTAGAAACTTCGCGATACTGTACAGATGCATCGTATTGCTTTAGCAAGTATTCCCAGTCGAAATCTGCATAGAAGACAGGTGCTTTTACGTCGGTTTTCTTTGTTACAGATGGTTTTAATAAGCCAAATGTTACAAGGGGCTTTTTATTCAGCGTTAAAGTCAAGCCATATTGAAACAAGGTATTGTCTATTTCTTGTTTTTCGGCATTGCGGATTTTTAATGTTGATAAAACTTTTGACACTACAGAAGCCAGATCATGAAAGACGATCTCCTTGGATTTCGCAATCCAGCTTTCATCCTGAATGTTTCCAGTTAAAAATACCGATAATCTTTCTTTTTCGGTGTACTGACCGTTGATGAGCTGGTATGTTTTACCAAATTCAAAAAGCTTCAAATCGCGTTGACGACGATTGATGTTGTAACCGATCACTTCCAAACCAGAAAACACCAGCGATTGGCGCATCACAGATAGGTCCTCACTCAGGTAATTTAGAATTTTAACTGTGCTGTTGTTGGCTTCTTCACCTAAAAGTGAGATATAGTCAGGTTTGGTGAGCGAATTATTAATCATTTCGTTGAAACCATTCGCAGCTAATAATTCTGCCACACGCATCCTTAATTTCTCAGGATCGTTAATCGGGAAATCAGAGAGATAATCCGAGCTCAGGTTATCCGAAAGCTCAACTTGGCCGAAACCGTAAATTCGCAAAATTTCTTCTATTACGTCCGCTTCCCTTTGTACATCAACCCGATATGGCGGTACAATTGCGGTAAAACTAGTATCAGTTTTATCCTGAACAGTAATATCAAGGTCTGATAGGATTTGCTCAATTCTATCATTTCCTATAGACTTTCCAATGAGCCTGTCTATATTACGATAAGTCATGCTTATGCGGAAGTCGGTAATTGGATTAGGGTATATATCCGTTATTTCAGAGGATACTTTACCGCCGGCAATTTCTAAAATCAAAAGCGCGGCCCTCTTTAATGCATACAGAGGCATGTTAGGGTCCGTACCCCGTTCAAATCTGAAAGAAGAATCGGTTTTTAGAGAGAATCTTTGCGCCGTACGTCTAACCCAGATAGGAGAGAAATATGCCGACTCCAAGAAAATGGAAGTCGTGTCATTGGTTACTCCTGAGTCTAAACCGCCAAATACACCAGCGATGCACATTGGTGCTTCTCCGTTACAGATCATTAGATCGGTATTGGAAAGTTTTCTTTCCTGCCCGTCAAGCGTAACAAATGGCGTATCTGATGCTACGGTTTTAACTACAACCTGCTTGCCTGCAATTTTATCAGCATCAAAGGCATGCATGGGTTGGCCCAACTCATGACAAATGTAATTGGTAATATCTACAATGTTATTGATAGATCTTATCCCGATTGTCTGCAGTTTTTGTTTTAGCCATTCCGGAGAATCCGAAACTTTAATTCCGGAAATTGTTAGGCCGGCATAACGAGGACAAGCTTCTGCGTTTTCAACCTGAACAGAAATTGGTAGCGATTGATCTGAAACCTGGAACGATTCAATATTGGGTAAGTTAATCTCGCGACCCAATACAGCACGTAAATCCCGTGCTACGCCAAAGTGAGATGCTGCATCAGCGCGGTTTGGCGTTAAGCCAATTTCGATAAGGTAATCGGAAGAGATTCCGAAATAGGTAACGGCTGGAGTTCCTACAGGAAGTTCAGTATCCAATACCAGTATACCCTCGTGAGAATTCCCAACCCCCAATTCGTCTTCGGCGCAAATCATCCCTTCTGACAGAGCCCCTCTTATTTTTGATTTCTTGATTACAAGTGCGTCTTCACTTCCAGCCGGATAAAGAACAGCGCCAATGGTAGCCACAACTACTTTCTGTCCCGCTGCCACGTTGGCTGCACCACAAACAATATTTAAAGGGTCTGTAAGGCCTACATCAACGGTAGTAATTTTTAAGCGATCAGCCTCCGGATGTTTTTCACAAGTGAGTACCTTGCCAATTACCACTCCTTTTAGCCCACCACGAATAGATTCAATTTCTTCTATACTTTCTACTTCTAAACCCGTTGCTGTTAATAGGTTGCCTATCTCTTCCGGAGTTTCAGTAATGTCAATTAATTCTTTAAGCCACTTATAGGAAATTTTCATGCGTATTTGAAAAATACAAAAAGATAATGATCACTGTTTTGACGCAGGAACGCTATCTTATGCAATGTTTATAATGTTTATTTACGATTTTAGTTTTAGGCTTTATCAGTGGTTCCGTATACGGCACTCCCATTTCAGATGGATTTACCTTTTACAGGAACTCTAATTTTACAAAATTAGTGATTTAACTTGAACACGGTTCTTATGTGTTCATCACTTTTGAAATTTTAGTGAACTCCCTCTTCGGTTTGTTCACCAGCCCAAATTGGTATTTTTAGTGTGTTTTCCGCCGGTGGCACAGGGCAAGCATAGGAGGGTTGGTAAGCACAGTAAGGATTGTATGCATTGTTAAAATCAAGGATCATAGAGTTATTCTTGATTTCAGACACCGGATAATCCATATAGCGACCGCCTCCATAGGTTTCCATTCCGCTTGTTTCGTCACGGAATAAGACAGATATAACTCCGTCATGCTTTAACAAAAGTAATTTCTGCTCCTGTCCATTGATTGTAAAGCTAGCATATCCATAGCGCTCATATTTTTCAGAGGTGCTATCAGTATAATTGATAATCATTTCCTTATCGTCCTTCATATACGGAGAAATAGTTGCTTTTACTCGGTATTCGGGATTAACCTTAAAGTAGTGTAAGCCATGAAAACTTTGTTTGTCCTGTATTGGAGATTCGTCTCCAGACCGGAATAACTCATCTTTAGCCGCTCTCTCTTTTGTAATTTTATCGATATACTCTTGCGGACGGGTAACAGCAATGTCTTCTGTTTCAGATGATGAACTGGTAAAATTTTCAACAACGAAATAGGCCATGATTGCGAAAAACATGGCCACAGTACTCCAAAGTATAATTTTATTCTTAAACATGACAGATCAATATAGGTTGATAAACGAACTACAAACTTACATCTGAATCCGTGGTTTGAAAATGTATACAACGTTTATTTACTTTTTTTAATAATTTTGGGCTCGGAACTACAATCATTTGTGTTCTTGCATGAATTATGCCTAAATTGACCTTATCAAATTATTAAACACAATACCTGATCCATAATATGTCGTACACGAAACGAGTGCTCATTGCCGAAGACAGTTCAGTAATTCAAAATCTGGCAAGGAAGATTCTGGAATTTCAACACTATGAAATAACTTCCGTTAAAAATGGGGAGCAAGTTTTACAACTTCTTGAAAAAGAGGATTTTGATATCATTCTTTTAGATATTAATATGCCTATCATGGACGGTATGGAATGTGCAAGAAGTATCAGAAAATTGGCAGATAGCAAAAAAGCAAAGACACCACTTGTGGCAATAACAGGGAATGCAAAGAATTACTCTGAGGAAGATTTCAAAGAAGCAGGGTTTGATGATGCGTTAATGAAGCCGCTTAATTTTGACCGTTTAGTAGAAGTGGTTGCGCATTTGACAGAATAGCCTGAATGAAGATTACATTTTTAGGAACCGGCACATCACAAGGAATACCCGTTATTGCTTGTGATTGTGCCGTTTGTCGTTCAACAGACCCTAGAGATAAAAGATTACGCACTTCGGTTTGGATTCAGACTGAAGGGAAATCATTTGTGATTGATACAGGTCCGGATTTTCGCCAACAGATGCTGAGGGCTGACGTAAGGGAGATTCATGCTGTTTTGTTTACCCACCAGCACAAGGACCATACAGCTGGTTTGGACGATATACGTGCATTTAACCACATTCAGCTTCGGGATATGCCACTATATGGTCGAGAGAGTGTTCTTAACCAGATCCGAAGTGAGTTCGCCTATGCTTTTAGCGAGCAAAGATATCCCGGTGTTCCTCATTTTGAGTTGCATCCAATCGAAAATGAAGCATTTGAAATAGAAGGGGTAACCATATTGCCTATTGAGGTAATGCATCACAAATTAAGCGTGTATGGATATCGCTTCGGTGATTTTACCTACATTACCGATACCAACTATATTTCCGAAGAAGAGCAGGAGAAAATAAAAGGTTCACGCGTCCTCGTTCTGGACACCTTGCAAAAACAACCACATTTATCCCATTTTACGTTAGCGCAGTCGCTTGATGTGATTGATAAACTGAATATTCCTCAAACTTATCTAATTCATATGAGTCACAAACTCGGTAAGCATGAGGATATAGAAATGGAGTTGCCTGGTAACGTGAAACTGGCTTATGATGGCCTCGTTCTGGATATATAAAGCCTAGCGCATTATCTTTTTGTGTGAATCCTATTCGTTTTTCTTGTTTTGTATTGAGATGAGGTCATCTTTGTAGCAAAATACAATTCATCAAGTGAAACACTTCTCTCCAAATATCTCCAAAAGTAGTTCCTGGTTAGGTAACGCTATATACAAAATTGAAGCAGATTACCAGCGCTCTGCAGATACACATCTCATTTATTTGGAATTGCCCGGTTTTCCGGATATTGACTTTTACTTCAAAGACGAATCGACTCACCCTTCGGGCAGTTTAAAACATAGATTAGCACAGTCCC
>CALGRQ010000364.1 GCA_937880795.1 uncultured Dyadobacter sp.
AAGTCCGGACTTATAGGACCGGGCACAAACACCTTTTTGGGTTTTCTTACTTTATTCATTTTTGAATATAACCTTTAATTTATCCCCCTGCAAATGGTGGCAACAAAGCCAACTCACCTTGCTCAGGTATTAGAGCAGTATCTTCTGCTATGCGCTTATTTACGGCAATCTTAAACTTTTTATGTTCGAGCATCGGGTACTTTCCCACAACCTGGCTGCGAAAAGCGGCCACCGTTAAATTTTCGGTTGTTTCCCAAAATTCACGGGTCTGCCCGGTTATTTCTGCAAGCATCCCGAAATACATTACTTCAATACGCATCATTGTATTTCTTTAATTCGGCATTACATGTACTTCTACCAAATCTCCCTTTTTCACAATATTTTGATCTGTGGGTAGATAAATAATCGCATTTGCAACCGCAAATGACCTTAAAGCGAAAGACTCTTGTCCGTCCAATGGAATCACAACATCTTGCATTAAAGTCGCTTTCAAAAACTCATCGCGCGCCCCATCGAAAGCGTAATCCCGATCGATAGGCATACTTAATTTGATTAAGAAATAATCGTTTCTACCGGACATTTTTCGAATAGCTGGCAGCACATATTCATAATAACATACGAGCGAAGACGCGGGATTCCCGGGCAATGCAAAAAAGAGTTTGTCACCACTTTTTGCAAACAACAAGGGTTTACCTGGTTTTTGTTTCACCTTATAGAAAACAGTTTCGGCACCCACGGCTTCCAATGCGCGTCCAACAAAGTCGTAGTCACCAACAGAAATACCTCCGCTGACCAACACTACATCATTGTTATAGGTCAGTTTTCTCAATGCATCAATGGTATTTTCTAAATCATCTGTTGCATACAGCACTTCCACCGATGTAATGCCCTCCTGGTTCAACGCTGCGCGTAACATAGATGAATTAGATTCATATACCTGTCCATGAGCAATCGTCTCACCATTTTGCACAAGTTCATCTCCTGTAATCAGCAAACCTATTTTAGGTTTTTTGTATACCTGAATATTTTCCACATTCAAGCCCGCTAAGAAACCGATGACCCCGGCTGTCACCAGCGTATCCTGCGGCAAAGCAACCGATCCTTCCCTAATTTGCTGTCCTATACTCCTAATATTTTTCCCGGAAGCTATTGGGAAATCGTCTACCACAACAAAATCACCATCCCTGCTCGTCCGTTCCTGCATCACTACGGCTGTTGCATCCTCCGGAACAGGCGCCCCGGTAAATATCCGCATGGCCTGCCCGGGAAAAAGAGTTTGAATCGCCCCCTCACCGGCTTTGACTTCTCCTAACACTTTCAATCTGGTACCCGACGTAATGACATCGGAATGATAAATGGCGTATCCATCCATAGACGACTGCCTAAAAGGTGGCAACGATATTGGAGCCAAAATATCGCTAGCTATGACATAACCTAACGCATCCGACGTGCTTCTCATTTCACTGGCAAGCACCTTTGTATTTTCAATAATCTTACTTTTCGCCTCTTGTACAGATACCATATGTTCCGCTATTCAGAACTGCAAGATACGATTTGTAATATTTTTAATTAAACATTTTAAAATTCTCGAAAACTGTTACTTTTTTCACCAATTATGAATTTTTCACTATTTCAAGAACAACAATAATAATGTAACTACCTATATACCAACGATTACTAAACAATACAAAAGTTACCACCTACAAATAATTATATAACTAATATTTTCTCAGGTTTTGTAAAACACCGCTAGCGCAAATGATTATTCTTGTTTCTGCAATGGAAATGATGAATTATTGTGCACATCAATCCTAAACCAAAATTTTCACTGTATTAAATTAATACTATTTAAAGTTTTAAAACCACCTGAAAATCAGTTTTTTACACCAAAATGAAATTTTATTTATTCAATCTCGTTACCTTTGCAGTCTGGACGAGTCATTAATGGTACGGTTTTCATTACCATGATTGTCCAGACGAACCTATGTTTCACGAAATAAAAAATGCATGATTCGACTAATCTTTGTTGCCTTCTCAATCGCAGTAATGGGCAAAATTTCCATGAGCGAGGTGGAGGTAGAAAAGAAAGAGCTGAAAGACACAACAAACACAATACATTCAGATCTTCTTGCTATTGACTTCTGTGGCGAGGCTTTGCCTTTAAATGAGCTTCGCATTGCTCAGCGATATCAAACAATGATCAGAAATTACGATACTCCACAATTTCGTAAGCTGATGACTAACACTGAAAAAAGGATGCGCACAGTAGAAGGCATTCTTAAAAAGTACGGAGTACCAGCCGATTTTAAATACGTTCCCATCATTGAAAGCGCCATGAGTCATGATGTAACATCTCACAAAGGCGCAGGTGGTTACTGGCAATTTATGCCGGCAACAGCCAAATCACTCGGACTGGTAGTTGACTCAACAAGAGACGACAGAAAGCATTTAGTTAAATCCACCCATGCTGCGGCCAAGTATTTACTTGAACTTCATAAACAGCTTGGATCATGGACTCTGGTTGCAGCAGCGTTCAACGCAGGCCCGCAACACATTCAAAACAAAATGAATGCCCAGAATAAGGATGATTACTTCAAATTAAAACTCAACTCAGAAACCGCTAAATACATGTACAAAATTGTAGCTGTAAAAGAATGGTTTTCTAATCCTGAAAGAAGTCGAGAATGGGGCAGCGGTGAAGTAGTAGATCGCATTGCCGAACTACATCTTGACAAGAAAAATGCGTCCCTAAAAAATGCCGACAAAGTTTTAGTTCGCGCAGAAATAGACTCATAATTAAGTTTTATTAATGTATTGTAGTAAGGAAAAGCTTCGATATGCTTTTCTTTGTACCAGATATCCATATAGTTTATATGGATATCGTTTTTTATAATTTATCTCAAAATTTGTTTTTACAGACATGACAAAAGCAGAAATGATCACAGATAAAGGAACCATGCTGATCGAGTTTTACGATGAGGATGCTCCTATTGCCGTGAAAAACTTTGTTGATCTTTCAAAAAAAGGATTTTACGATGGACTTACATTTCACCGTGTAATTCCTGATTTTATGGTACAAGGTGGTGACCCAACTGGAACTGGTCGTGGAGGCCCTGGTTATACCATTAAATGTGAGGTAAAAAACGGTAAACAATACCACGACCGTGGTGTGCTTTCTATGGCTCACGCAGGCCGTGATACAGGAGGTTCGCAATTCTTTATCTGCCACAGCAGAAACAATACAGCACACCTTGATGGTAACCATACTTGCTTCGGTAAAGTGGTAGAAGGTGTTGATACCGTAGATTTGATCCGTCAAGGAGATAAAATACAAAAGATCACGATTATCGAGGAAGAAATCGCTTAATATAAGCCTATTGACTTCGTATTCACAGATCGAATCAAACAATAAAAGCCAGGACTTTCCTGGCTTTTATTGTTTCCTCTATATGGTATTTACTACCAGAAATAATAATACAAGAATGAGATCAAACCAATGACAACCGATGCCCCAATAACAAAGCTTTTATGAGGAATAAACATAGAAGCATCAATAACCAGTCCTTTGCGCTCGTCTGGCAACATATAGCCTAGAATGAACATTACCACTACGCAAATCAAGAAAACAATACCCATACGATCCAGGAACGGTACCTGAGTCCAGTCTGCAAATGGCAAGTAGTTATTATGCATGGCCAAAGCGATTAAGAAACCACCCACTATGGCAAAAAGCGCCCCTGCTGAGTTCGTGCGTTTCCAGAAAAAGCCCATGATAAATGCAGCAAATATACCCGGAGATAACAGCCCGGTCATTTCCTGAATAAACTGAAAACCTCCCTTTTTATCGATTCCCATATAAGGAGATACAGCAATGGCAATCACCATAGAAATCACAACTACCCAGCGGCCAATTTTTACCAATGTTTTTTCGCTGGCATCTTGGCCGATATAGTTCTTAAAAATATCCAGGGTAAAAATGGTCGAAATACTATTGGCTTTACCAGCGAGCGAAGCAACAACTGCGGCCGTAAGTGCAGCAAAAGAGAGTCCTTTTAAACCGGAAGGAAGCAAATTAAGCAATACTGGATAGGCCTTATCCGGGTTGATCAACCCATCAGAGCCCAACATTTCAGCCTGGAACATTCCTTTACTATATAGTGCATACGCTGCGATACCAGGCAATACCACGATCACGGGCATGAGCAGTTTTAAAAATGCTGCAAAAAGAATACCGTTTCTGGCAGTTTTGAGGTCAGCACCCAACGCACGTTGCGTAATATACTGATTACATCCCCAGTAGTTCAGGTTTACAATCCACATCCCACCCAACAATACCGTCAAACCTGGTAGTTGCATATAGAATGGACTCGATTTAGGGAAAATCATATGAAAATGGTCGTCGTGATTTTCGCGCATCATCTTGATTCCACTCATCACACCATCTAAGCC
>CALGRQ010000365.1 GCA_937880795.1 uncultured Dyadobacter sp.
GAAGCTGCTTACCAAGGTTTTAGCTTTCGTGAGGAAAAGGATGCGCAGTCAAGAGATTTTAATGCGAATATCATAAAACAATATCCCAACTCTATTAATTTACTTGAGCAACTTTCTTTTCAAAAAAATGGGATAGGGGATGAAGAGTTAAGGGCTTTGTTGACTTTGTTTGACGAATCAGTGCACCCCTCTGCCATTTATAAAGAAATATCACATCATACCAATTTTCAGGTCAAAGCGGATGCTGGAATTCCACGGGAGGTGGCTTTGTTCAAACCTGACTCTTCGACTACGAGTGAGATTTTGGATGATAAGAAATATAATTTGGTGGTTTTCTGGGCCAGCTGGTGTGGGCCATGCCGAAAGGAAATTCCACAGATACGTAAGCTTTTCCATGAACAAGGGGCAAAGTTGAATATTGTCAGTGTATCTATTGACAAGAATGAAAAGGCCTGGAACAAGGCAATGGAAACGGAACAAATGCCATGGCCGCAGTTGCTGTTAAAACAAGATAGTTCCTTCATAAAATTTGACAAAAAGTATGACTTAAGATCAATACCAGTTTGGGTACTATTGGATGAGTCTGGAAAGAAAATAGCAAGGCATGTTGGTTATGCTGAAGGCGATAAGGCAATCGACAAACAAGTTATGGCCTATCTCAAGAAGTGAGAGGCTTATTTTACTCTGCTTTTTTGGTTAACAACTTCCTATCCAGAGAATCCCTCATGGTGGAATCTATCGGAACATATGGAATTTTTAAGGTTGGCTTTGGTAGGGGAATAAAGCGGTTGAAGCTATGGGTAAACTGCATACTAAACCCTCCGGTAGTAACGGTGTTGGTCAGCATAAATGGGTTCTGAATGTTACGGTTATAGGCCTTCATACGCACAGAACCTTTTGGGTTTAACCAATATTCAAGCGTCCATTCGCCCAATAAACTGGCTGCGTCGTATTGTGTTGCTGAGCCGGTAGTTCCATTACTGATACGCCCATCTCGGGTTACGCGGAAACGGTCGTTTAGGAAACGATATGAAAATCTGAGTTGAAGATTCGTCAATGCGTTTTGATCCAGCGAAAGTCCGGTGACACCTACTTCCAGGTTTTCATTAATGCCGGAAGCCCAGCGACTGATCTGGTTGGAAACCAATTCGCTAATGCTATTACCAAGAATGTTATTGTTGGCTGAGGCTAAGCTACTTTCTGGTTGAAGTTGGTTGATCACCAGCAAACTACTTACCTGCCGGCTTAGCTCTTGTTCATCCGACCGTAACTTATTTTCGAAAGCTTCGAGTTGTCCCCGTACATTGTTCAGCGAGGGATTATCCAGTACTTTAAGATCATAGCGGATTTGCGGCGACATAAGTCTGTCTGACAACCCAATTGTTACTTCAACCGGATAACGACGATTTAAATTCTCAAATTGTTTTTCGCTGCCGCTGGTGTTGGGAAGTACGCCCAACAATGAAACCATCTGGGTATAACCTGCTCTTACATCGAGTATAGCACCATAAGGGTCACCAGACCAAACAATTCTACTTCCAGGCTTGATATTGAATTTTTTATTGATCACATTTTGAAGGGTGAAATTATAGTCGCCCTTTTCGATTTCATAGGTGCCCGACATGGTGAAATCTTCCTGAGTATCAATATTCAGATTCAAACGGCCGCTACCGTTTGCACGAATAATATCGCCAGTCTGACGGTCGAAAATGATTTCACAAGCTGCGTCAGGGGTGAGGTTAAAATTGAAATCCATTTTGATGCCTCCCGAAACCTGTTTTCTGGCAATTTCGGCCGTAGTAGCGGTACTATCAAGCTTGGGTTGTTTGCTCACAAATTGAATATAGTCCTGTGTAGCTACCTCTGTTGCTCCATCCAGTGGGATAAAGATTTTTGTGCCCTTGTTACTGGTTACGTTGGCTTCTATATTCAAGTTGTCAATGGGGCCATATACCGCAACAGGGCCTGTAACATAGGCGGTTCCATAGAATATATCGTTGTCCTTCGCTACCGTATTGAGTATTTTGAAGTTGTGTAGATCGGCATTGAAGCCCAGTGTAAAGTATTTAAAACCTTCATGAAACACGCCCCCTCTTAAGGTTGCAGTGTTCCCGTCCTGATCAGTAAGTAATATATTGTTGCCACTTATTTCACTTTCACTGAAAGTAATGATGTCGTTAAAGGTAAAAACCGATTGTAGGTAGTCAAATTTCATACGGCCTTTATCAACTGCGAGAGAGCCTTCTAGAACAGGCGCATCTACAGTACCTTTAATCGTTACTGTTCCTTGCGCCTTTCCGCTCACATCGGAAATCAAACCTTCTGCAAATGGTTCAATTCCTTTAAAATCAACATTGTTGAAGATTGCCTTCAGGTCAAGGGTATTCTTCGGAAGTTTGGGGCGATATAATCCGGTAAGACTAAAAATTTTCCGGGCATTTTTACTCAACTCAGCATCTACTTCGAGTTGGCTTTTTTCTGTGTTCCAGTCTCCTGTTCCTGCAAAGTTTCCAAATTCATATTGGCTATATCCGAGGCTTTCTATATTAAAGCTGGCGTCTAGTGCCACGTTGTTATAGGCATCTTTCACGGTGGCGGAGCCATCCATAATGCCTGCAATTTTAGTGTTTAGTACAGTATTTAAGGTTCCAAGCTTAAAATTGCGGATATCAAGCAAAAGGCTTTTGCCAGGATCTTTGGAAAGCGTACCATTGAGTGAAAAGCGCTGTTTTCCACTAACGAGCCCTAAGTTGGTAAAATTGACGTCGGTTCCGGTGATGGCAATAAGGCTCTCGGACGGGACATTCCATTGTTCGTCCAATAGGTTTAATTGGGACTTTTTAAAGCTGATATCGAAACCTGCCGGCAAGAATCTGATTTCTCCACCCAACCTGGCTCGGTTTGTACTGCTCACTTGTCTTATATCCCCATTAAAATCGATGTGGTCTTCGTCCCACGTGCCTTCCAGTTCAAGCTTTTCCGTAGGTACCAGGGCACTCATTTTTTGCTGTTGAGAGGTGACCAGGGCAGAAGCCAAAACCTCGGAGCTATTCACGAACTTTGATGTGGTTACGTCTACCACCGACGTGGCAAATTGATAATTTCCATATTTTACGGTATCCGCAGAAGCAGTTAACGTGAGAAAGGAGGTATTATCCATTTTAAAGAAACCTTCGGCCTTTGCCCCTCGTGAAACGTATATATCAGGACTGACAAAGGCGAGAAAACGAGACAGATTTTTGGTTTCCAGATCATAATCAATGTTGTATTTATTTTTGACTAGTTGGACAGGTTTTGCTGCATAGTAGGCTTTCCTGTTTACTTCGTTGTCCAAGAAATACAGTTTATATTCTTCCAGAACCTTGCTAAGATCTTTCCATGCGACGGTGGGTTGGAAATCGCCTTGTAAACGAGCGGTTAGAAATTCACTTTCAAGCTTCACCGTCCGTATATCCTGAATTTGAGTTGACGAGAGTACCAAGGTGTCAATTACCAGATTCCGGTCGTTTTTTGCCGTGACAAGGTAGGTGTTTAATAATTTGGCGTTTCCGATGAGTTCGTCCACCGTATTTCCGGCCAGCTTTACATCCAGTTCCGTACGTAACGTAATCGAATCCTTTAAAAAACCCAGCGATTGTAAGTCGGCTTTTTCTATAATTCCTTGAACATCAAAGTAGTTTTTAGGTTTGGAAAGGTCAAATTCACCATCCAGGTTGACCACCAGGTTAGAGTCCCGTGTGGAAACATGGCCATTGAAATATTGATTTTGAATATTCCCCTTTAACTTAATATTCCGGTAATCGTAATCTCTAAACCCAACCCGACTAACCAGCGCGTCCATATTACCGGAAGCAAATTGTAGTTCGAGTCCTTGTCCGATAATTTTTCCATCGAAATCCAATTTTTGCCAGTTATCGGAATCATCCAGAAATGTGCCCAATTCAAAATCTGCGGCTTTCACCTGTCCGGAATAGGTGGTAGATTGAGCATCAGCGATGTGAAATTCCAAATCTCCAGACAGCTTTCCGATAGCAGACGAAACATCCGCGGTTACGGTGAAATCTTCGAGCGTTCCTTTAAAGGTGCCATCCAGCAAGGTTAGACCAAACTTTTCTAGATCCTCGTGTTTGTCCCATTCCGGATAATACTGTACAATATCTTCCGGCATAATCTTGGATAGCGATAGTCGCAAATCCATCATACAACCCTCAATGGTAGGTAGGCCTTTAAAACCCAGATCACCCAATAAGCGACTACTTTTACCAAAGTGAATATCCGAATCGGATAGCATGAAATCGTCGACCTTCCCGTTAAATTTTCCGGAAACCTGCCATGTTTCGTTCAGTCCGTCCACGTATTCCGAGAAAAGACCAAGATCTTTGGAGCTGATTGTACTGCCAACCAGATTACCTTTCATATAGACCTTATGATTAAAGTCACCCAACTCGCCTGAGCGGTTGTAATGAAAGGAAACCTCATCTTTTAAATGCGAGTCGCCTATATGGGCGTCCAGCTCTTTAAGCTCCATTTTTTTCTGACAGAACAAGAAGCGGGTGTCGAGATCTTTCACGTTTAATCCCGATTGTTTGTCCACCATTTTTAGGTTTTTACCCAAGAATGAAATGGTGTCGCCCTGGACTAAAAAATCCTTTAAGTCTCCGTGTATATTTTTGAGTTGAAAATGAGAATAGTCAAATATTCTTGCACCGGGTCTTTTCGTCTGACGCGGGTCATCATAGCTAAAAGTACCGTCTGTG
>CALGRQ010000366.1 GCA_937880795.1 uncultured Dyadobacter sp.
GCGCAAATCACAGCGCGGAATTGCATACTGTTGCAACCTCAAAAGGCGCGCAATATAGAATTGAACTTGCGGACGGTAGTAAAGTTTGGCTGAATGCCGGGAGTAGTCTTAAATATCCCACCATTTTTAACGGAACGGATCGGGAGGTGGAATTGACTGGAGAAGGTTACTTTGAGGTGGCAAAAAATGCTCAAAAACCTTTCTATGTTAAGGTTAATCAAATGAGAATTGCGGTACTCGGGACGGTTTTTAACGTCAATGCGTATCCTAATGAAAAGGTGGTGAAGACAACGCTCATGGAAGGATCGGTGAAAGTATCAGCCGGAAAGGATGGAGAGAAAGAGCTGGTGATTCGACCTGGTGAGCAGGCGGTATATGACCTTGCAGAGGGACTTGAAAAAACGGAAGTCAACGGAGCGGATGTCATGGGTTGGAAACAAGGTGTAATTCGTTTCTCAGGCAATGGAATAGATATTGTTTTACGGCAAATTGCCAGGTGGTATGATGTAGAAATAGAATATAAGCACGGTATACCAAACATTGAAATTGCGGGCGAAATGCCTAATCATACTAGTCTTGAAAATTTGGTACGCGTGTTGAATGCCAGTGGTCTTGATATTCGTATAGATCATAAAAAGTTGATAGTCAATTAGTACAGTTAAGAACATAAATATTTTTACTACCTATTCCAAGTTCATTAATCCTTTAAAATACCAGTTTCCATTTATGAAAAATTATTACCATCGTGCGGCCCGCATGTTACGGATTCCCTATGTCCGGAAATCTCAAAACCAGCAACCGTCTTGCTCCGGTTCCAATCGGTTTTTAGAAGCAAAATTATTATGTGTGGCGTTCATTCTTTTGTGTATACAAATTTCTGCACAAGCGTTCTCTCCAAAAATTACGCTTTCTGGCAAGAACATGACCCTGGAAAGCGTCTTTGAACGGATTAAGGAAAAATCGGCCTATTCATTTGTGTATAACAAAGCGTGGATGAAAAATGCCAAACAGGTAGATCTGAATATTAGAGAGAAAAATCTGGAAGAAGTGTTGGTTGAAGTGTTTAAAAATCAACCTTTTACGTTTCAGATTGTAGATCAAACGGTGGTTGTTCGGCAGCGTACCGACTCTGCCAAGCCAAGCGTAAGTTCTGGCATGAAGCGTTTACTTCCTCAGCAGATTGAGGGAGTTGTTAAGGACGAAAAGGGGGAGCCACTGCCGGGAGCTACTGTACTCATTAAAGGAACTGCAAAAGGTGCTGTTACCGATATCGATGGGAAATTCAGTATAGATGCTGAAATGAATGATGTTCTCGAATTACGTATGTTGGGATACGTTACCCAGGAAGTTGCAGTTACTTCCACAGCGAATTTGACCATATCCATGAAAACATCTGATAGCCTGCTCAACGAAGTCGTGGTTGTGGGATATGGTGCTCAGAAAAAGGAAAACTTAACGGGTGCGGTAAGTATGGCTAACATGTCTAACGTGGTAGGTAGCAGACCCGTAACCAGTACTTCTCAGGCACTTCAGGGTGCGGTGCCGGGTCTTCAGGTTACCTATGGTTCAGGACAGCCGGGAACAGGAACTAATCTGAATATTAGAGGTTTTACCTCCATCAACTCGGGTTCTCCACTGGTATTGGTTAACAATGTGCCGGTTAATATAGACGACATCAACCCAACGGATATTGAAACAATTACCGTATTGAAGGATGCTTCGGCGTCTTCTATATATGGAGCAAGAGCCGCGTTTGGTGTAATTTTGATCACAACGAAGAAAGGTGCTCGCAATCAGCCTGTGCGTTTTGACTATTCCACCAACATTTCGACTACACGGGCGTCATCGCTTCCGGAAAAACCTTCACCCCTTCAATTTGTAAACGCATTAAAAGATTTTGGAACCGTAACTTACTGGGGTGGTCAGGATGTGCAGAAGTGGCAAAATTATCTTCAGGAATATGGGAAAAACCCTGCAAGTTTTCCAAACGGAATCGTAACGGATGAGTTGGGTACGAGATATCCTTTGCAAAAAACGAATCTTTACCGTTCGTTATTCCCGGGTGGATTTGAGCAGCTTCATAACTTTGCTTTCAGCGGTGGATCAGAGAAAACCAATTATCGGGTATCGTTGGGTCATACCAATGAAAATGGGATTATGGTAACCAAGAACGACAGTTATAAGCGTTATAACTTCAATGCATATTTGAGTACAGCGCTAACCTCAACCTTAACGGCCAGTGTGAATGTGTTGTATAAAAATGACAAGAAAATATCACCTGCTAATGCCAGTTCGTTGTACTATAATGTGGTAACATTTGGACCCTACGTGCGGTCTGGATATGATTCAACGGCAACGGGGGAGTATTTGCCCTATAACACGCCTGACAACATTGTGAAGCTTGAATCTCCCCAGAATTATTTTAGTGACGATCTACGTTTGTTTGGAAAGCTGGAATATAATCCGATCAAGAATTTTAAAGTTACAGCCGAGTATACCTTCAATAAGACAAATGCGAACGAAACGCTGTATAGGGCTTCTAATAGATACATTAGCGGTGTAAAATTTGATGTGAGCCCGTTAAACGGAACGACTAATTATTTGAGAAGTAATTCACAAACAGATTATCATGCATTGAACGTATATGCCAATTATGAAAAGAGTTTCGCAAATCACAACTTCAATATATTGCTTGGTACCAATCAGGAAATTAGCAAACAGGCTGGGTTCAATGTGAATCGGATGGATGTTATTACTGGACAAATACCCTCTATATCAACGAGTACAGGTACCATTGGTGGGGACGATTCTTTTAATGAATTTGGTGTGGCAGGTTATTTTGGGCGTCTAAACTATAATTACCGCGATAAGTATTTGCTGGAAGTAAATGGGCGTGTAGACGGATCATCACGTTTTGCACCAGGACATCGTTATGGATTTTTCCCATCCGTTTCCGCGGGTTGGAATTTGAGTGAAGAGAGCTTCATGCAGAGTATCACACATGTAATTCCGATGTTAAAAGTGAGAGGTTCGTGGGGAGAAATTGGTAATCAAATCATTTTATTTTCGGACGGAGGACAAAATTACTATCCATACGTTCCAGGTATGATTGCCGGAAATGCGGGTTGGATAAACCCAGGAACAGGTATTCGTTATGCAGGTTTGTCAACACCTACGTTGGTGAGCAATAGCTTTACCTGGGAAACTGTAAGAACCGGAAACATTGGGGTAGATGTAGGAGCTTTCAAAAACAGGTTGACGGCGAGTTTCGATCTTTTCAACAGAAAAACGTTGGATATGCTTTCGGTAGGTTCTGAATTGCCATCCGTGTTGGGAGCACCTGCACCTTATCAAAATGTGGCGGACCTTGTATCTAAGGGGTGGGAGACTCAGGTAGAATGGCGGGATCGGGTTCGTGAATTCCAATATTCGTTGGGTTTTAACCTTTCGGACAATCACGCAACCATCACTAAATTTAAAAACGTAGCAGGATTATTGAGTCAATATTATGAGGGTCAAAGTATCAATGAAATTTGGGGCTTCCAAACTCAGGGTTACTTCACCGAGAATGATTTTGAAGCGGGCTCGCTAAACGCAAACTTGCAGTTGGGTAAGTTGAAACCTGGTATAGCACCGTATCAAGGCGTTGCGCAGAATCCGGGAGATATACGCTATCAGGATTTGAATGGAGACGGAATTATTAATTTAGGAAATAACACATTAAGCAACCCGGGTGACCGAAAGGTGATTGGTAACAGCACCCGCAGATTGCAATTTGGGTTCAATGGTAGTGCATCTTACAAAGGTTTCGACTTGTCGATATTTGCCAGTGGTGTTGGTAAAAGGGATATATGGTTGAACGATCAGTTGGCATTCCCGTATGCGGATCAGTTTGCCGGAATTTTTCTTCACCAATTAAACTATTGGACACCAGGTAACCAAAACGCTTTTTATCCACGCGTTTATAAAGACGCAGCCGGTAATACCAACACCAGCAAGCAGGTTCAAACCAAGTACCTCTCTAATGGAGCATATCTGAGAATAAAGAACATAACAGTGGGTTATACGGTGCCTCAGGCCTATACCAAAAAGGTTTCTTTAAACAAGGTGCGTGTGTTCTTCTCAGGCGAAAACTTGTTTACATTCGACCATCTTCCAAAAGGAATGGACCCGGAAGCAAGCAACCAGGGAGCCGGTGCCATTTACCCGTTTATTAAAAAAGTGAGCTTTGGTTTAAACATCTCATTTTAATCAACGACGAACCATTTTTTCACATTTTCGACATTAAAAAAATGAAAAATAGATTACCAATTTTGGCTACTGTTCTGATGCTGATGCAGGGGTGCAACAGCAATCTGGATCTTTTGCCAAAAGATCAACTCACCATACCAACTGCATTTGTGGATTATAACGGATTCCAAACCTATGCATGGTCCTTTTACAACGTTTTTCCAGGATATTCGGAATCTGTACCTACCAGTGATATTGATGGAGATTTGTTCTTGAATGCCAATCCAAATGGTCAATCCAAATGGGCGTATAGGCAAATTATTGTACCGTCATCTTCCGAGGATTACAATGGTCCTTACCAAAACATCCGGGCCATAAACATCATGCTTGATAATATCGACGCATCCAAACTAAGCGATACGGATAAACTGCATTGGCGCAGTGTAGGATACTTTTTCAGAGCGTTCAATTATGCCAACTTATTGAATAAATATGGAGGCGTTCCTTTGGTGCTGAAAGCATTAACAGACGGAGATCAGGAAGAGTTGTTTGCTCCACGAAATAGCAGAGATGAAGTAGCTAAGCAAATTTTGGCAGATTTGGCTTTTGCGGAAGCCAACATCAAGCCTAATGGCGATGGACCTAATACCATCAATAGCCATGTGGTGCGGGCGTTTATTTCACGGTTTGGACTTCGTGAAGGGACTTGGCGTAAATACCATGAGATGGCGGATGCTGAAAGTTATTTGCAGGCTAGTGCAGAGGCTTCCGCTAAGTTAATTACGACATTCCCGAATGTTACGGCGAATTATGATGACGATTTCAATAGCGCTTCATTAGCTGGCGTTACCGGTATTTTGTTGTATAAGCAATACGAAACAAATCAAATTGTGCACGTGCTTTCTTCCCGGGCTCGCCAATCAGCAGGGCGTTGGGATCTCACAAAAAAAGCAGCGGATATGTATCTGATGACAGACGGAAAAACCCGTTTCACAAGTCCACTGTTTGAAGGTGATAAGAGTCCATATACAGAGTTTAGAAAGCGCGATAAGCGGATGTACTATACAACGCCTCCACCATTTAAGGTAACAGTTACCGGCCAAAGCTGGGCGCATACGGGTGTAGCGGCAGATGCTGAATATTTCCCATTAATGGCTTCCATCTCCAATGAGCAGCATAAAACTTTACCAACCATGAACTGGGGGGCAATACCGGTGCGCCATGAGCCGCACTATGCCGATGACGCCCAAGGACAGGCATTTTGTGTGACATATACCGGATATCGCTTCTATAAATTTGGAAATAAGCTGGTGAACGGCTTGCAGAATGTGGATATCAATGATTGCCCAATTTTCCGTATGGCCGAAATTTTCGTGAACCATGCCGAAGCCAAGTATGAGTTAGGGGCATTAGATCAAACGACCGTGGACAATACCATAAATAAGCTTCGTGTGAGAGGTGGGGTAGCTCCTTTGGAGATGGCAAATATTCCGACAGATCCTACCAGAGACGCTACGGTGTCAGCAGTATTGTGGGAAATTCGTAGAGAACGTGCAATAGAATTAATGGGTGAGGGGTTCCGTTTTGACGACCTGCGGAGATGGAAAAAGTTGAATTACGCAACAGAACGCAAATTGGGTAGATGGATTAAAAAAGGAGTTGATGTAGCTGCCAGTGCTTCTATTCCCATTCAAGATGGCGCATCGGAAGGTTATATATCCTATGAGCCTGTATCGCCAGGTGAGATTCCGGCACATTATTACTTGCATCCAATTCCGACCAATCAAATTGTTTTGAATCCCAAAATGGAGCAAAATCCAGGCTGGGAATAGGCTATATTTGTTAAAGCTCAACCAGGAAGTCGTATTCATTAAGTTTGTATATCCATGCTAATACATCCATTTAACTTAAAAAAAGGCAATCTTATACTTTATACGGGCATTTTATTTTTTTTGTTGATTGGGCATGGTTTTGCTCAATCTCAAAAAACAGAAAAGCCTAATATAGTATTCATTTTGGCCGACGATTTGGGTTATGGTGATTTGGGTGTCTACGGACAAAAAATCATCAAAACGCCTCATATAGACCGTCTGGCTAAGGAAGGTAAGTTGTTCAGACAGTTTTATGCGGGTACCAGTGTATGTGCGCCATCACGATCGTCATTGCTCACAGGCCAGCACACGGGGCATACCTATATCCGAGGTAATAAGGAAATTGAGCCGGAAGGCCAGCAGCCCCTTGCCGATTCCGTGGAAACCTATGCGCAATTGCTTCAAAAGGCAGGTTATGTTACCGGTGCTTTTGGAAAATGGGGGCTAGGTATGGTGGGTACCAGTGGTGAACCTTCCCGAAAGGGCTTCGACACGTTTTATGGCTATAATTGCCAACGTCAGTCGCACCGGTATTATCCGACACACCTTTGGGATAACGATAAGAAAGTGATACTAGAAGGAAATGATTTACGCCAAAAGGTAGTGTATGCTCCGGAACTCATTCAGCAAAAAACGCTGGCTTTTCTGGATGAAAATAAGGACAAACCTTTTTTCTTGTTTGTACCAACCGTGTTGCCGCATGCGGAGTTACAGGGGCCGGATGACGAATTCTTTAAAATATACCATGGAAAAATGGTGGAGAAACCGCATCAGGGAAATGATTACGGTCCCAATGCCACCATACCGGGTTATGCTTCCGAACCTAATCCGCATGCCACTTATGCAGCCATGGTGACGAGAATGGATCACTATGTGGGGCAGATTCTCCAAAAGCTGGATCAATTGGGACTTACGGAAAATACTTTGATCGTATTCAGTAGTGACAATGGTTCGCATCAGGAAGGCGGGGCTGATCCGGGTTTCTTCAATAGTTCTGCGGGGTTAAGAGGAAATAAACGGGATTTATACGAGGGGGGAATTCGCGTTCCTTTCATCGTGAAATGGCCTGGAAAGGTAAAGGCCAATACGAAAAGTGATTTTGTAGGGGCTTTTTGGGATATCATGCCCACTTTTGTTCAGTTGACGGGAGCCGAAAAACCAAAGAATACGGATGGTATTTCTTTTGTGAACGAGTTGACCGGTAATGGGAAACAGAAAGCGCATGAATATCTGTATTGGGAATTCCATGAGTCGGGAGGTAGACAGGCCGTACGCATGGGTAAATGGAAGGCGGTACGATTGAACGTCAAAAAGAATCCTTTGTCGGCGCCAGAATTATACGATCTGGAAAAAGATCCGGCAGAGAAAAACAATATAGCCACGTCTTATCCGGAAGTGGTGAAAAAAATGGCCAATTATATGAATCAGGCCCATCGGGAAACAGATCTTTTCCCTTTCATAACCAAGGCTCCATAAAGTAGCCTGGTTTTAAATTTCTGAATGGCGCTATACCTGCTTTACTTACCTGATAAAGGTGGTGAAGTGGGTATTTTGTTTTGTGGCTATATTTTATTTTTCTGATTTTCAGTAAATTGAAAGTCGTATTTCTGAGCAAGAAATATATACTTATCATCAGTAAATTAGGGCAATGGGTTTTTTTAGCAATCTGTTTAGTAAAAGTGAGGCGGAAATTCGTTCGAACGAAGATTTTTGGAAATGGTTTCAAAAACATGAAAGGTCTTTTTTTGAAGTAGTACAGCGTGGTGACAATATCGAGAAAGGTTTTTTTGATAAGGTTTCTCCAAAATTAGAGAAGTTACGGACGGGCTATTACTGTCTGACGGGTATGAGCGACGACCAAACCGCGGAGCTGATCATTTCGGCAGAGGGTATGGTGAAAAACTTTCATTTTGTGGAGGAGCTTATACAGGCAGCGCCAAATTTAAAAAATTGGAAATTTACTGCCCTTAAACCGGCCGTTGATATTAGTAAAGTAGGTGTGGAGATGCAGGGGTATCGGTTCGATACAGACCATTTGTATTTTTATGCCAATAATTTATCGAGTTATCCTGATGAAATCGACATAGTGGTCGTGCATAACGATTGGACCGAAGAGAACAAATCCACGATTACAAATGGTACGTATATTTTTCTAGATAATTATTTGGGCGAACTCAATTTCGCGACAATGATTGATAACCTCACCGTCATTGGGAGCAAGGAGGCTAGCCAGGAATTGGTGCCCATTGCCAAGTTGCAGGATTTTCTGACGTGGCGGCAAAGTGAGTTCGTGGAAAAATATGAAGGTAAAAGGGCGAATATAGACGAAGATAATTACGCATTACTCGAAGCTGAACTGGGTAATGGTAACGTTTCGCTAGCTGTTATCAATACCGATCTACTTCAATGGGATTCCAAAGCTTCGCATCCCTGGCTTCTGACAATTGAAATACCATACGATGGGAATAACACCAACGGAATGCCGGATAATAAAACCTACCAATTGCTGGATGAAATTGAAGACCGCCTGGTGTCAATACTGAAAGATGAGGACGGTTATTTGAATATCGGTCGCCAAACCTCCAACAATATCCGTGAGATTTTTTATGCCTGTAAGGATTTTAGAAAGCCTTCGCAGGTAGTAAGCGAAATTCAAAAGCGGTATACAGGAGTTATTGAAATGAATTACGATATCTACAAAGATCGAGCGATTTCAAACTGTTTAACAAGCACTATACAACAGGCCTCATCAGTCGGAATTTGTGTTAACCTATGCGCAAAGAATTTAAATATAGAAGAGCATCTTTAACCGACCAGCAGTCGCTTCGACTTGTGGGAATGGCAGCTTACGGTACTTATCAGAAAGTATTGGCTGAGGAGGGGTGGGAGCGATTGAAAAGAAATATTGAGGACGTAAGCATCTATACCGATTTGCTGGCTATCTCCACTTGTATTGTTTGTGAGCACGATGATCAAATCGTTGCCATGGCGTTTTATATACCACATGGAAACCCAACATCCGTATATCCAGCCGATTGGTGTTATATACGCATGGTTGGCGTGCATCCCGATTACAGTGGACATGGAATTGGGAAAGAACTCATGCGTCGGTGCGTTGAACGCGCTCGGGATACCAACGAGAAAATTATCGGGCTTCACACTTCCGAATTTATGGATGCGGCCCGCCATATCTATGAAAGCATGGGTTTTGTCCGGGCCAAAGAATTAGAACCGCGCTTTGGAAAGCGATACTGGCTGTATAGGATGGAAGTTTGAAGTGGATCATTTAAATAGATAGTATCTCATTAGGGCAGGGGATCGCCTGGCGATTTAACTTTGGCATCGAAAACGGCTACACCCACTTTGGAATCCGCACAGCCATAATACAGCAACCATTTATTTTTGAAATATACCATTCCTTCAATAAACACAGTTCCGGCTACGTACTGCCCACTTTTTTCAAAAGACTCCATCGGTCTGAAAAAGGGGACATCCAACCTTGCCAAAACTTTGGTTGGGTCGTTTTTGTCAAACAAAACCTGACCGGCGCAATAGCTATTGGGGGTATAGCGCAAATCTCCATCCGCACCTTTATCGTTTTTCCCGTTATACAGCAGTACGATTCCTTTTTCAGTGAGTATGGCTGGGGGGCCACATTCGGTAAGATTGCTGTCAAAAAATCCTTTCCGGGGTGAGATCAAATTGATCAGATTTCCCGCTTTGTCCACCACAGGTTCCCAATTCACCAAATCGGTTGAGGTGGCTACGTTTACATGGGCCTCTCCAAAATACAGCCAATACTTGCCATTGAGTTTAGCAATGACCTGCTTGCCGTTTTCAAGCTTGGTGAGTATGGAAGCCGATTTGGTCCATATATTGTTGAATTTGCCTTGATAAGCCTGCTTAAAAGCCGGGCCATGTTTCTCCCATTCGATCAGGTCGCGGGAGGTTGCCACACCAATACGTGCTTTGTCCTGATTCCACTGCGTATAAAAAATGACATAAAGGCCGTCATCCGTAACCGCCACACGAGGATCTTCACAGCCACCTGGCCACTCATTTTCCTTTTGTGAATCATCGGCAGGAAAAAGTACAGGTGTTTTCCTGCGCTGAAAATTGATACCATCACTGCTTTGTGCATATCCTATACGCGAGGTCCTTTTTCCGATGGCTATACCGGCCTTGTCTTCTGCTCTATAAAGCACCACAATTTTACCATCCTTGATCGTAGCAGCCGGATTAAAAGTGTCGTTCGATTCCCAGTCTGTGGCTCGTTGGTTCATTGGGCACATAAAACGAGAGGTGCTATCCGGGCTAATGACAGGATTCACACCTGCGGGCCTAACAAAGCCACCAAATGCCCAGTCAGGGAGCGTGTTTTTGGTCTGAGCCACTGCCTGAGACGCCAGTATAGAGATAAAGATCAGTAAGGATGCGCTAAATTGTTTCATGCAACGGAAAGGTGTATGTAGCTTATGAGGTGGTCAAAGGTATCATTTTAAAACTATTCAATGTTTTTATATTGGTATTTTGTTTAAAAACAAAACGATCCTGCCCGGATCAACCAGACAGGATCGCTAATTTATGACCGTAGCTTTTTATTTATTCGCTACCAGACTTACATCCAGTGTGAAGTCGTTTTCAATGGCTTTATCTCCCAAATTTTCGAAGAAATTAGAAGAACGGAATTTGATATCGTATTTGGTACGATCCACCACAATTTTAGCATCAGCGGTTACTTTTTTGCCTTCAGACTTTACAGTGGCTGGAAACTTAATATCGCTGGTAATGCCTTTGATGGTCAGTTTTCCTGCAACATCGTAAGTGCCTGCCGATTTCGGGGTCACCGAGGTAATCACGAATTTAGCTTCCGGGTGTGCGGTTACATCAAAGAAATCTTTATTCTTTAAATGCCCGGTAAGTTTCCCGTTCATATCGGCATCCTTCACGTCGGTAACAGTTAGGTTTTTTACATCCAGAACAAAACTTCCACCTTTCAATTTATCTCCATCCACAATCAGGGTTCCGCTGGTAAGGGGTACGGTACCTGCGTGTGCACCTGTAACCTTTTTTGCAGCCCATTCAATTTTACTGCTTTTCGCATCAACCGTCAATTTTTTATCCGCTTTACCAGGTCCACCTGCAAATACAACAGCATGAGACAATACGCCTGCTAAAAGAAATCCAAAGATTTTTTTCATAATGGTTTGTTTTAAACTTGAAAGAGAGTGAATTCTAAAATTAACATATAATGAATGGTAAAATTATATATATCCTCAATAAAATAATTATTGTGCTATGGGCTGAGGCAATTGAACCTGGCTTAATCGCTGCAATATCTCTTTCCCATCTTTCCAATCTTCTAAATTGGATACAGCGTTGATATGGCCTTTTTTGCCTATATTAATAAATTCACTACCCCAGTTTTTTGCAAAGAGCGCCGACCTAGTGATGGTAGCATATATGTCGTTGGTACTCGCCACAACAATGCTTTTAAAAGGGAGCTCAGTGGCGGGTATAGGACGAAATCCAATCACAAAGTTGAGGCGCTTGGATAATTCAGCATCGGCGGGTGCAACCAGTAATGCACCTTTTACAAATTCAGACTTAAATTCTTGCGCCCAGTGTGCTACCGTAATACAACCCAGACTATGCGCCACAAGTATGGTTGGTTCTGTGAGTTGATGTATGGTTTCCTGTAACTTGGGAACCCATTCGTCTTTCACCGGCCAGTCCCAATTTAACTGCTCTGCCCTATGAAACTGGTCAGGGTATTGATTTTCCCAAATCGTTTGCCAATGATTGGGGCCTGAACTTGCCAACCCCGGAACTGTCAGAAAACGCATACGTGTATGTTTAGGTCTATATGAAGTTTATTAGTAAGCCAGTCAGATTATTGCTTGTCGCTAACGCATCTGAATCCTAAATTATTACTTCCGCTCGTCACTTCGCCTTTCCCTCTACTTCCAGCTTTATAGCGAATGCAATAGTCGTCGCTGCATAAAAATGAACCTCCTCGTTGAACACGCTTTACAGCGCCTGGTTCTTCGGGATCAAAGCTGTCTGCCGGACCTTTTGGATTCTTTGTACCACTGTGCTGGTAGGCATCAGGCCTATAAAAATCGGAGCACCATTCCCATACGTTACCCTCCATATCGTATAGGCCAAACGCGTTTGCTGGAAATGACTTAACCGGTGCTGCGCCTATATAGCCATCTTCTCGAGTATTCTTGTCGGGGAAATGCCCCTGATAAATATTAGCTACCCATTTATTACCAGGTTTTAACTCATTACCCCAGTAAAATTTCTGTTCCTTTTTACCTCCTCTGGCTGCATATTCCCATTCTGCTTCCGTTGGTAATCGCTTTCCTGCCCACTTGGCATAGGCTGCTGCGTCTTCGTAAGAAACGTGGGTGACCGGATAATGCTCCCTGCCTTTTATCGAGCTTCCTTTCCCCTCAGGCTGCGCCCAATGAGCACCAGGTTCGTAGCTCCACCATTGCAAAGGATTGTCTAGTGCAACCTGGGTGGGTGTTGGTGTAAAGACCGCAGATCCGGGAACGAGTTTATCTGCAGGTACGTCAGGGTAATCAGCCGGGTTTAGGGGGCGTTCTGCAATGGTTTTGTAATTGGTAGCAGCTACAAATGCGGCAAATTGTGCATTGGTAACTTCATGCGTATCCATATAAAATCCGTCAACCGAAACCTGATGTACAGGTCGGGAGTCGGGGAAATCGTCAGAGCCCATCAGGTAACTTCCACCCGCAATCCATACCATTCCGGTGGTATCGGCTTTGCCTGCGGCAATGGCATCAGCTTGTTGAATAGCTGCCGCTCGTGAAGGAATACCCTCAGCGGCACATTTCGCCAGACTATCTGCGGTGATTTGGGCAGCAGTTTTTTTGTTTGCACAGCTCACGCCAACGGTAAGCAGGAGTGAGGCCATGCAAGCATGTTTGATGAATATATAGGGGGAAGTTAAGTTGAGCTGCATGATATTACTTTTTAGCGGTTTGCAGAATTTTCAATGCTTCATCGTCTTGGTATTCTGCCATGAGTGCTTTTAATCGGGTTTTCAAATCAGCTGTTAGTTTTTCAGTCTGCTTGTTACCGTACAAATTGTTCATTTCTGATGGATCTGTTTTCAGATCATATAGCTCCCACGAGTCGGCACCACCGTAAAAGTAAGCCAGTTTATAGCGATCGGTACGTATACCAAAATGGGGAAATACATGGTGCGGTTCCGGAAACTCATAATAGTGATAGTAAGCATCTTTTCTCCAAGGTACTTTTGCAGTGTGCGTGGTACTTTTTAATAGAGGTAAGAAAGACTTTCCTTGTATATCGGCAGGGATTTTGGCGTTGGCGATATTAAGAACGGTTGGTGCCCAGTCGATATTCATCACAAGCTGATCTAGTTTTGAGCCCGGTTTTACCACACCTGGATAACGGATCACAAACGGGGTTTTTAACGACTCTTCATAGATAAATCGTTTGTCAAACCAACCATGTTCTCCCATATAGAAACCTTGGTCGGAGGCATATATAACCACTGTATTTTTTGATAACCCTTTTTGGTCCAAATAGTCGAGAAGTCTTCCAATGTTTCGATCCAGGCTATTTGCAGTAGCCAGGTAGTCTTTAATATAGCGCTGGTATTTCCATTCGATCAGTGCTTTACCAGTTAAATTTTTCTCCGTGGGCTCCTTAGAAATTTTTTCGTAGTAAGCTTTAAATATTTTCTTTTGTTCTGGATCAAGGTGCTTATAAAGATAGTCTTTATCGTAGTTGACATTCACTTTAAGGTCTTCCTTCATGCGCATCGTTTTATCGATGCTCATATCCTGATCTCTGGCCGCTTTTCTTCCTTCATAAGTGTCATAAAAATTGGCTGGCAGCGGGAAATTGACATCGTCATAAGCGCCTAAATCTTCCAGAGCAGGGCTCCATTCACGGTGTACAGCCTTGTGGCCCACAATCATGAAAAATGGTTTAGAAGGATCTCTCTTGTCCAGCCAGTCGGTCGAAAACTGCGTGATGACATCAGATACGTAGCCTTTGTATAAAGTAGTATCATTGGGTTGGCTTATGAAATGAGGGTTATAGTACCTGCCCTGGCCTGGTAGAATGTTCCAATAGTCGAAGCCTTTTGGTAAACTATTCAGGTGCATCTTACCGATCCATGCGGTTTGATAACCATTTTGTTGAAGTACCTCCGGGAAAAGTGTTTGGTTGGTATTAAATCGGGTGTCGTCGTTGCGTGGGTAGCCATTTTTGTGACTGTATTTTCCCGTTAATAGCGTTGCACGGCTTGGACCACAAATGGAGTTAGTTACAAGATTGTTGCTCAATAAAGCGCCTTCTCTTGCGATCCGATCAATGTTGGGGGTTTTTGCAAACTTGTTGCCATAGGCGCCAATGGCCTGGTAAGCATGGTCATCAGAAAAAATAAAAATGATGTTGGGTTTGGAATCTGTTTGCGCCCAAGTCATGGTGGGCAAAATCAACGCAAGCCATACCAGTAATCGGGACTTGGAAAACACGGAATTCATGAATTTCATAATAAACGTTACTTATACAATGAACTATAAAGGGACTAATAGTCTATAAAGTCAGTAGACAAATTAAAACGATCCTTCTTTCAATTCCAAATTTACCTTTAAGTCTGACATAATAAAAAACTACGGAAGGTGGTTCTGAACAAAAAGAGGAGACATGCCTACGCAAGCCTCCTCTTCAAAAGTATCAAAAATATAATTTATTTAACGCCGTCTTTAAGCGCTTTCGCTTTGGCCAGGTGCTGTTCCAAGGTGGCTACCTTCCCGGCTGCCCATGCTTTTACTTCGGGATCCTTACCTTCCTTGGCTGCCTCCTGAAAATCCTCCAAATCCTCCTTATGGTCTTCGACCATTAAATCGGCATATGCTTTATCAAAATCCTTGCCCGTTTTCTTGGTAAAATCATCCACCTTTTTCTGGTTATCAGCACTCAGGGATAATGGTAGCGAAATGTTTTTTTGCGTTGCTAACGCGGCCAACTCTTCATTGGCTTTGCTATGCTCAGTAACCATCATTTTACCAAATTCTTTCACCGCTGGTGAGGATCCATTGGTTTGAGCCAATTCTCCCAGTTTAACTTCAAGCAAACCACCATCCGCAGCATCCACTGCAAATTCGGTGTCATCTTCTATTTGTGTACTGTCAAATTTTTGCTCATTCAGGTCTTCTGCTACTTCTTTGCTATCATTGGATTGATTGGAACTGCAGGCAGCGAAAGCCATCATGGTAGCAATAAACATTGAACTTAATACGATCCTTTTCATAATTGTTGATTCATTTAGTGTGAATGTTGGCTGAGAGACATTAAAAAACTGTGCCAAGGTATAAAGTGTATATATTTAACGTTCTGATAATTAGCTTATTAATTATTTTTGAGTGAGGTTTCTATAACATGGATGAGCCGGTTGAGGTGGTGGCTCAGGCCTATTTTCCAGGGGGTAAGATTCGTGAGAATGGTAGAGTTTCTACCAATTATACTTTATGAAATAGAATGGAGTCGAATCCATTCATCATTGTAATTACTGACTGAAAGAAACCCCATGAATAAGTACCTGATTGCTTCTTGCCTATTGTTTGGTTCTATGGCTACTCATGCGCAAACACCGCTATATAACGGAACCATTCCCAATGCTACCAATGCGAGTAATATTGAAGAGATTAAGATTCATGCGGAATTTGATTCGCTCGCATATAAGGTGTCGGTGCCGACTATTTCTGCTTATATACCACCAAAGCACCTGGCAAATGGTACTGCTGTGGTTATTTTTCCGGGAGGAGGATATCATACATTGCTTCTTAAACGGGAGGGGAGCGATATAGCCAAAGCGTTTAATAAGCTTGGTGTGGCAGCGTTTGTTGTAAAATACAGGTTACCCGACGACAGGTCCAATGTAGATAAATCGATTGCTCCACTGCAAGATGCACAACAAGCCATAAAAGTCGTGCGGGAAAGGGCATCGGAATGGCATATAGATCCCAAAAAAGTAGGGGTTATTGGGTTTTCGGCAGGAGGACATTTGGCTGCTACGGTGGGGACTCATTTCGACAAAGACTATATACCGAATGCATCCAAAACCAGCTTACGTCCGGATTATATGATTTTGGTATACCCGGTTATCAGCTTTGATGACAGTATTGGTCATTCCGGTTCTCGTCAAAATTTGATCGGAAAGGAACTTCCCAAAGATAAGATCGCACTGCTGTCCAATGAAAACCATATATCCAAAAATACACCCCCAACTTTTCTCATACATTCAGGGACAGACGTAGTGGTTCCGGTGGCCAATAGTGTCGTTTTTTACAATAATATGATAAAAAATGGGGCTTCGGCCGAGATGCATCTTTATGCGAAAGGAGAACATGGCTTTTTGACGTATCCTTCATTCGACGAATGGTTTAGCAGATGCGTTAACTGGCTTAAAACGGAGAAATTGATCCAATAAAATAATTTTTACAATAAATAATAGATCTTTAATTCTATAAAGCAGGTTAGTACAGGATAGTGTGGTCAATATTTTTAGGAATTTTTGACTATTATTTTCATTTTTTTTAAGAGAATAGTCGGTGGCTCGCACCTAGTGACGTCCACTAGTAATAGGGTTAATTTTAAATTTGAAGTCTAAAAAATAAGAACAATGTTTTCACAAATGAACTCAAGATTTGGTAAAGTACTCAAAGGGGTAATGGTAGCCTTCATCTGCGCAGGATCCGTTTCCTGTGTAGCCCAAAAGAAAGACAAAGGGTTTGTAACCATATTTGATGGGAAAACTTTGAATGGTTGGGATGGTGATACCAAGTATTGGAGGGTTGAAAATGGAAATATTGTTGGTGAAATTACACCTGAGACACTCTTGAAAACCAACTCATTTTTGGTTTGGAAAGGTGGAGAACCAGGTGACTTCGAATTAAAGGCTTCTTTTAAAATTGCCGAAAAAGGTAACTCCGGGATCCAGTACCGCAGTACAAAGGTTGCTGATGTTCCCAATGCTTTAAAGGGATATCAAGCTGATATTGACGGGAAAGTGAACTATACCGGTCAAAACTATGAGGAACGTAAAAGAACTACCTTGGGATACCGTGGAGAAATTGTAACGGTGAATGATCCAACGGATAAATCGCCGGAGGCATTCAAAGCAAACTTGAAAAACAATGCCTGGTTGGGTAGAACGGTAACGGGTTCATTGGGAACATCGGATGAACTTAAAACAAAGATTAAAAGCGAAGATTGGAACGAAATCCATATCGTAGCAAAAGGAAAACGCTTGCAGCATTATGTGAACGGTGTTTTGATGAGTGATGTAACGGATAATGACTCTGTAAACGGAAATGCAAAAGGGTTTTTAGGTTTTCAGGTTCACGTGGGTCCACCGATGAAAGTGGAGAACAAGAACATAAGAATCAAGCAATAGTAAGGATTTAAAAATCGCTGAGCGGTTGGTATATGCTGTATCAAGCAGATACCAACTGCTCACAACTCGTTTAATATGAATAAAATAGGATTTAATGTGTTGGCATGGACGGCAGCAGTATCAGATGATCTGTTTCCAACCATAGATAGACTTAAAAAGATCGGGTACGACGGTGTAGAATTCTACCTGGGCGCACCCGACCTTTCTGCATATCAGCGTATGGGAAACTATACCCGTGATGCTGGCTTAGAAACAACTTCAGTCATGACACTAGGCGCGGATGAAAACCCGGTTAGCGAGTCTGCGTCGGTTCGTTCGAAAGCATTGGATAAGATTAAGTGGGGGGTAGATCGTGCACATGCTTTGAACTCCAAAATTATTTGTGGACCATTTCACTCGGCACATACTGTATTTGTAAACCGTCCGGCTAAAGATGAAGAATATGCTTTGGCAGGTGAAGTATTGCATGCAGCGGCCGAATATGCTGCGTCTGCTGATATTGTGTTTGCGCTGGAAGCACTTAATCGGTTTGAATGCTATTTGTGCAACACCATGGAGCAACTCAATAAATTGGTACAAGCGGCCAATCATCCGAATGTGAGAGCGATGTTTGATACGCATCATTCCAATATCGAGGAAAAAAGTTACGCTTCTGCGCTCACTACCATTGCACCTGTTTTGGCACATGTACACATCAGTGAAAATGATAGAGGAACACCAGGCGACGGACAGGTTTTATGGGATGAGGCATTTGCATCGCTTGCCAGAGTCCAATATAAAGGTTGGTTAACCATTGAAGCCTTTTCAAGAAATGACCCTGATTTTGCAAATGCAATTGGGGTTTGGCGTGAGTTTTCCGATCCATGGGATATAGCCGAAAAAGGTTATCAGTTTATCAAAGAAATGGGCTTGAAACACGGTCTATAACAGACACCAATTTGTTTCGGGGATTAATTATATAACAGATACCGATTTGCTTCATGCAAATCGGCAAAAGCTATCACCTTATTCATGTCACAAAAACTTCCTTTTCGTTTTGGCTCCGAGGTATACACCTGGTTTATGAGCGGTAACGGTCAAACGCACCAAGGCCGTTTGGGCCATATGATTGAAATAATATCAAAGGCTGGTTTCAGCGGTATACAACCCATTTTTACATGGATGGGCGATTTGATCGATCCAGATCTATTGGAAGCCAAATTGAAGGAGCAGGGAATTGAACTTGCGGCCCTTGCTTTGGCGCTTGACTGGAATAATCCGGAAGAAACAGAACGAGAGCGGGAAGTGGCTGATCATGCCATTAAGGTGTTAGAGCGTTTTCCGGGGGCTGTACTTAATACGGTACAGATTCCGAGTGGCCGTCATGACATTGTTCAACGCCAGCAAAACCTGATTAATATCGTAAACAGGGTTTCGCAACGTGCTGCCGATAAAGGCGTGGCTTGCAGCTATCACCCAAATTCTCCTCACTCGTCAATTATTCGTACGGAGGAGGACTATAAAGTTGTGCTTGAGTCGCTGGATGCTTCGGTTACCGGTTGGACACCCGACGTGGGTCATATCATCAACGGTGGTATGGATCCGTTGACAAAAATGAAAGAGTATCAGTCGCTCATTAACCATGTGCATTACAAAGACTGGAATGGAGAGCCTGAATTTACACTAATGGGTAATGGGAAGGTAGATCTTCTGGGAGTTACGCAATGGTTGAAAGATATCAATTATTCGGGCTGGATTATTTGTGAGGATGAAGGTGAAGAGGCATTGGTTGATCCGGATTTTGTGACGTTACACGATGGGAAATGGATTCAGCAGGATTTGATTCCCGGATTGCGATAGCTGCCGGCTGTTGCCATCCGGAAGTAGGTGTATCGCCTTCGAGCGGGACCTCATAAACAACGACCAAAAAACGTAAAAAATAACACTCGTGCCGTAGGTACGCAACATTTTCAAAAGCTGACAGCTATGCGCTAACGGCTAAAAGCTAAAAAAATGCCAACAGTTAAAACAAACGGAATACAGCTCCATTACGAGGTTAGAGGTACGGGTAAATCTGAACAGGATATACCGGTACTGTTGATTATGGGCATCACCGCCCCTGGATCGGTTTGGAATGTGCACGTGGCAGACTGGCAACATCATTTCAAGTGTATCATCGGCGATAATCGGGGTGTAGGATTCTCCGATAAACCGGCGGGACCGTACACATCGGAACAAATGGCAGACGATTATGCCGGGTTGTTGGACGCTATTGCCGTTGATAAAGTGAAGGTTGTAGGCTGCTCGATGGGCAGTACAATTGCGCAACAATTGGCAATTCGTCACCCCGAAAAAGTGCATTCCTTGGTGCTTATGTGCCCATGGGCTCGTTGTGATAATTATGCAAAAGGTCTTTTTCAGCATATTATGAATGCGAAGGCCAGGTTCAGGCCTGAGGAGTTTAGCTTGTATATACAGTTATTGATTTTTTCAAAGTCCTCATGGGATAATCCTGAAAAACACCAGGATTTGGAAAAGGGAAGAAACCAGGATGCATTCGGTGCTTTCCCACAACCATTGCACGGACTGGAAGGACAAGCCGCTGCTTGTATTCAACATAACGCATTGGAAGGTTTAAAATCAGTAAAGGTTCCAACGCTTGTGATAGGAGGGAAGGAAGACATATTTACTCCGGTTTGGATGGCAGAGGAAGTGGCAGGAAGTATACCTGGTGCAGAACTTTACCTGTACGAAAAGCTGGGTCATGCGTTTCATTTTGAAGCTACAGAAGACTTCAACCTAAGAGTTCGAAACTGGTTACTCGAACACTAAACATTATTTTTTAAGGGACGAAAAGGTTAAAAAGGACGATTAAATTCCTTTTCAAAATTAAAGAATGCATTATTAATTGAAAATTATGGAGTTAAGCAATTCAAAAAAACAAGACTGGAAGGATAAAGTCTCTAATCATGCACAGATTGGAGGTATTGAAACTTCTATACTTGATAATGGGGCAGGTAGAGGAACTCGAATTGCTTGGATTAATACCGGAACAGGGCTGCGTGTGAAGGTCGTGATCGACCGGGCGATGGATATAGCAGAAGCTTTTTACAAGGAACACAGCCTGGCTTGGTTGAGCCATGGTGGTGTTACCTATCCACAACCTTTTTCTGATAAGGGAATTGATTGGCTTCGGACATTTGGTGGTGGATTGCTTACCACCTGTGGACTTACCCATGCCGGTGGTCCTGAATCTGACCAGCATGGCGACCGAGGTTTGCACGGATTGATTTCCAATCAGCCAGCGGAGATTATTTCAGTAGTTCAACCCGATTTACGAGCAGGAAAGCTCGAAATGAGTATAACGGGTATCATTCGGGAAACACGGCCTTTCGGTCCAAGTCTTGAATTGAAGCGTACTATTTCAGCAACATTGGGTAGTTCAGCCATTCGTATTCATGACGAAGTGATGAACCGGGCCAATACGGCGGCTCCACATATGTTGCTATATCATTTCAACTTTGGGTATCCACTGGTGGACGAAGGAACTGATTTACTCTGGAACGGTAAATGGTTTCCAAGAAACGGTCCTGAAAACGCCAGCATATTTAAAGAGGGAAACAACTTTAAAAAATGCCAAGGACCGATAGACGAACACCTGGGCGGTGGAGAAGAAGTGGTTTTGGTGGATATTGATGCAGACGCATCTGGTCAAAGCGTCGTTGGGCTACACAATGCTAAATTGGGTATAGCGGTTTCGATGAAATACGACAAAGATCAATTGCCTTGGTTTGCCAACTGGCAGCATTGGGGTAAAGGAGAGTACGTAACTGGTATGGAACCTACGACCCATCCACTGTCGGGACAAGCCAAAGCAAGAGAAGACGGTACGCTGATTTTTATCGAACCGGGTGAACATCGAGAATATGATATAGAACTGGAAATACTGAGCGAGGAAGAAGCGGTTAGGTCGTTTTTAGTTGATTATAACGTGTAGGGAGTATTGTTGGGTTTAAAATATTTTGTCATTATAAAAGGAGTAGTCACCCTGAGCGTAGTCGAAGGGTATGCCATGAGGATGGAAGGATGATCATTGTAGCTCGGGCTTTCAGTCCGCTCAACCTGATAAGATTAGAGAACCAACTATAAATTAAAACAATGAACACGTACTATGTGTATATAGTCAAATGTAAAGACGATAGCTATTACACGGGTGTTACAAATAACATAGAAAGACGAATTGCGGAACATAATAGTGGGTTGGTTAAAAACAGTTACACTTTTTCTAGAAGGCCGGTTGAATTGATGTTTATATATCAATTTAATGATATTAATCAGGCAATAGCATTTGAAAAGCAATTGAAAGGTTGGAGTAGGAAGAAGAAAGAGGCTGTGATTAGTGGTGACTGGGATATTTTAAAAGTACTAGCAGAGTGTAAGAATGAATCGCATTTTGGCAATAATAAGAATTGAAAAGTCAGATGATATGAATATCTAAAATGTCAGGATATTGTAAAGTTGGTAGCATAGAGTTCGACTCCGCTCACTCTGACAAATATTCTGAGCATTTAATTATAGAGTAAAGAATTTTATAATTGATTATAACTTGGAAAATTCTCAGCAACTATGGTTTTCCATTCCGGATGCCGTTTGATATAAGCAAAGACAAAAGGACAATAAGGCATCAGTTTTTTTCCGCTTTCTTT
>CALGRQ010000367.1 GCA_937880795.1 uncultured Dyadobacter sp.
ACGTGTACGTTGTAGCCGTCAACCCGATAAATCATTTGTGAACCGATAAACCCGAGTAATAAGCCGAGCACGATTCCGCCCAGTGCTTCTTTTGCTAGCAGCAGAGATATACCGCTAAATGAAGTGTTTACATCCTCTCCTCTTGCCAATGCCAGCATGACAATGAAAACCACCACAGCCATACCATCATTAAAAAGAGATTCACCGGCAATTTTGGTTTCTAGTGATTTGGGCACACCCGCCTGTTTTAAAATACCGAGTACCGCAATAGGATCAGTAGGTGAAATAAGCGCTCCAAACACCAAACATTGAATAAAAGGTATAGGCAAACCTACAAGCGGAAGTATTTGATACATCAAAAATCCAACGACAAACGTTGAAATTACCACACTGACTGTCGAGAAGACAACAACCGGTAAGCGCTGTTCTTTCAGATCTTCAAGATGCACATGAATCGCACCTGCAAAAAGCAGAAAGTTAAGCATTGCGCCCATTAAAATCTCAGTGAGGTCGACGCTCGCTATAAGTTTTGTAATGCGGTCGAACGTGTGCGGAAAGATATTATCAGTAGCCAACAAGCCTAGTGAAACGAGCAAGGCAATGACCATGATACCTATGGACGCCGGCAACTTTAAATACCTGGCGTTGACATAAGAAAAGAAGGCTGATAGAACAATTAATCCTGATAATGAATAGTATAACTCCATGAAATAAATTTTGTAATAGCCCAAAATACAAAAAAATGACAGCAAATGAAAGGCCAAAATGGGGGATAGGAATATTTCTAATGCTATTCTAATTTAGAAAATTATCTAAGATAAATCTCATTTCCTTTCGTAGATTAGCGCATAAAGTCATCAAAAAGTACCATGCTTATCAAGAAACATATACACGTCTAACCCGTTTAGGACGCATCGACTCACGGATAGGCATGGTTTTATTATTGTGACGCAATTCATAAAACAGCGCTAATTACACAACACTCATGACAAACGTATTTAAAGTTGAAATTCTCTCCTTCGAAACAATTAATGAGCTACCCAGTTCATGGCAAAAATCGGATTATATAGCCCTACTGAACGATCTTGATTACGACAAACCCGAAGAGTTAAATGATGCAGAACTTAAAGACATGTGTATGCTCGCGCTCACGGATCTCGAACCCAGTGACGCAGCTAAACTGGTTTTACAACATGTGATTGGGGAAAGGCTAACGGAAGGGCAGATAGAAAATCTTTCGCACGAAATAGTAACTGAAAAATTATGGGAAGAATATCCTGAATTGGACCTACATCCGGACTTATTCAGAGCCACTCAATTGTTGTATCAGGCCTATAACGGTAAATTCCCTCGTGCAGAGGCTGTAAAGTTTAAAGTAAAAATAACTTCGCCGACGGGGGATCTATCTGTTTTTGATAACACCCCCGAAGCTCCCGTTGTAAGACTGCTCGCCTCAGGTATGTCGGATCGAAGCCTCATTCACCGGCTCTTCGGAGATCAATTGGAAGGAACTCATTTCCCCGAAGCAAAAAGCATTCTTTGGCAACTAAATCTTATAACTAATGAGGGCGCAAGCCTAACGTATGAGGTGGTTAGCTCAACGTATTGGCTTGAAGAAATCAAGTATGCCGATACATACGAAGCCAGCACCCATGCAGACATTCCCGAAGTAGACGAAGATTAATACACTATAACCTATAAGCGCAGTGGTTTCCTGATATCTGACAGGATCCCACTGCGCTTTTTTGAATGCTTATCTGTATGGATCTAAAAACGAAAGCCCAGGTTAAAATTAAACTCTCCGGTAACTTGAACATTCCCCCGATGAATAATTCCATTGTTCGTTTCTCGGTCTACATATCTTGACCCCAGCCCCCCATTTAAACCAATTAAGAATTGCTGGGTGATTTGAAAGTTGACATAATTATTGACAATGACCCCCATTCTGAAATTATCTCTAACAATCTCTTTTCCCGTATAGGTATTCGTTGCTGGATCATAACTACTTTCGTAACGGTCAATCCGACCAAACCCTGTAAAAACACTTGGTCCTACTGCGTAAGTTACCTTTCTTTGCCCAAACGGATAAATTTTCAATCCGGGCGCAGCGTACCAATACTTATTCCCTATATTCCCCCCTTCAAAACCAATCGGATGACTATCCGGAAAAATCAGACTGACTGGCAAAACGATCCCAAAGCGTTGTCCTTTATCTACCAAAATTTCATAACTCAATTCAATACCCGGCCCACTGTCTAGCACCTTAAACGGAGAAAAGCGAAACACATTTTTTCCAAAAGCCTCGTCCATGTTTACTGTAGGCAATTTGGGACGAGGAGGACTAGGTCGGGTAGACATCAGGATCGTCTTCCCGTTTTCAAATTCTATCTGTTTGAGTTCACTTTTACGAATTACAAAATTGGCCGTATTAGAAACATCATTTAGTTTATAGGTAACTTTGTCAATACCTACTTCTGTCACTCTACCTTTAATTTCTGTTCCATTTCTCCTGATCATCACATCCTGAGATTTCACATAGGATACAGGAATGCATGTAATCAGAGCCAGAATAATTGCTTTCATAAATGATCGGTTTTTAAAATGTAATTCTATTTACCATTTTTTGTAAAAACGAAACAAACAATCCTTATTCAACGGAGTAAAGCTATCAATAAGGAACCCAATGACAAGCAAAAGGTTGTAGGTAAAATGATCATTATTAAATAATTTATATAACTTCGTTAACTACAGTCAAAAAACAAGTATTGAACGTTTAAAACTTATAATCTGTTAGCGAGTATGGCTAAGCTTTTCAAGCTTTGGCTTTTACTTTAATTTTTGCTCTTTCCATTTTTGAATAATTTGGTGGAGCGTTTAACACAACCAAATGACATTTCAGGAATTAGACCTCATTGAGCCCATTTCTAAGGCTCTTAAAGAAGAAGGATACAATACCCCTACTCCCATTCAGGCCAAAGCAATACCATTTATTTTACAGCAAAAAGATTTATTAGGCTGTGCGCAAACCGGAACGGGCAAAACAGCTGCCTTTGCGATACCTATTTTACAACTGTTGCAAAATAATCCACTGGAAAAATGGGAGAAGGCACGAATCAGAACTTTGATTTTAACCCCTACCCGTGAGTTGGCCATTCAGATTGGTGAAAGCTTTGCTGCCTACGGAAGATATACAACCATAAGACATACCGTAATTTTTGGAGGTGTTGGTCAAAAACCACAAACCGATGCCTTGCAAAGAGGGGTTGATGTACTTATTGCCACACCTGGTCGCTTACTTGATCTAATTAACCAGGGGTTCATCAAGCTTAATCAGCTAGAAATATTTGTGCTGGATGAGGCCGATCGCATGCTTGACATGGGATTTGTACACGACGTGAAGAAGGTGATCAAATTGTTACCTGCTAAACGTCAGTCCTTGTTTTTCTCGGCAACAATGCCCCCGGCTATCATGACCTTGGCAGATTCGATTCTCACAAGACCGTCCAAAGTGGAAGTGACTCCAATTTCTTCTACTGCCGACACCATCAAGCAGGCGTTGTATTATGTAAACAAGTCAGATAAGAACTCGTTACTCTTACACATTTTGAGCGATAAGGATATCGCCACAGCATTGGTATTTACCCGGACCAAACATGGTGCAGACAAAGTAGTGAAGGTACTCCGCAAGGCAGGCATAACTTCAGAAGCTATACATGGTAATAAGTCTCAAAATGCACGTCAAAATGCATTAAAAAACTTCAAAAGTCAGGAAACTCGAGTGTTGGTAGCCACCGATATTGCAGCCCGTGGTATCGATGTGGACGATCTAGCCCATGTTATCAACTATGAAATCCCGAATATTCCGGAAACCTATGTACACCGTATTGGAAGAACGGGACGTGCCGGTGCAAAAGGAACAGCCCTATCGTTTTGTGATGTGGAAGAGAAGCCATATTTAAAGGATATTCACAAGCTCATTGCGAAAAACATACCTGTGGTTAAGGGGCACCCCTATGAACCAGGAAGATAATCCGAATAGTGATCAGAACTAAACTAAGCCGCAAAAGTGAAACAAACCATCTACTTTTGCGGTTTATTTTTACCGGATTGATCCTGAAAATTTCGCCTACACTATGACTAAAAATACGTATTCAGATATTTCGCTAACGGATATGCAACAAATCCGGAACGAGCAAAGCACCATTGTCGTAGATGTACGCGAACCCTGGGAATTTGAGGAATTTAATGAAGGAGGGATTAATATTCCATTGGCAGAAATCAGGGAGAAGCGAGAAGTACTTTCTCAGTATCAAACCATTGTAGTGATATGCACCAACGGTGTCCGCAGCAAAGTGGCTGCTATGGATTATTGCCGTATTCCGGCATGGAGCGACAAACGTATCTTTCATGTAAAAGGCGGGATTATAGAATCCGAGTGAGTAACACCAATTGCTCATCGGCATAGCTCACTCGAATGACACCTAAATTTTAATATAGACCAGTATATCGGCCAAAGAACGGCTATACCTCTACATCCCCCTCAAAAACCCGAACCGCAGGTCCTATTAAATATATATCTTCAAATTTATCCTTAGCAACTGCATTGAAAGCTACTTGCAACTGACCTCCTACTGTCTCAACTGCAATGGGGCTGTTCCAGCCCTCACGCATGTGCGCGGATAAGGCACAAGCCGTTACGCCCGTTCCACACGAATACGTTTCGTCCTCAACCCCACGCTCGTATGTACGCACGCTCAGCTGGTTGTCGTCGAGAATTTCAATAAAATTAACATTTGTCCCCCCAACCGGTCCAAACAGCGGTCCATAACGAATATCCTTCCCGATCTCCACCACCGGCGTTTCCTTTATATCTTCAACATAAGTTACATAGTGTGGCGATCCTGTATTCATAAAGTCATACGCTTCATGAACCTCAACCTTTCCTACCGGAGACATTTTTAAGCGGATAATTTCCTCGGTAGCGGTTGCTTCATGAGGACCATCTACGGCTATAAAGGTTGTATGCGTATCGAACAACCCTAAATCATGAGCAAAACGAACGGCACAACGTCCACCGTTTCCACACATGCTTCCTTCTCCACCATCAGCATTAAAGTATACCATTCTGAAATCGTATCCTTCTGCATTTTGTAGTAATATGAGTCCATCAGCGCCTACCCCAAACCGGCGATGGCAGAGGGCTGCAATGAGTTCTTGCGAAATAGGGAAAGTACCTGTGCGGTCGTCAATCATGACAAAATCGTTACCGGTACCCTGGTATTTAGAGAATGTAATTTTCATTTTATCAGCTTTAGGCTATTAGCAGTCCGCTTTTAGCGCTGCTTATCGTTAAACTCAAATTTCGATCATATTGGTTCCTGTAGGCAGTGGATGACTACATGGTTACAGCAAAAAGCCCTGCAAGAAAAAGATCGTGCAGGGCTTCAAATTTTTAAGCGAATGCTTGTATTAAGCTTTTGCTACTTTAAGCTCCTTAATACGAGCTGCTTTACCCTGACGTCCGCGTAAGAAGAACAAACGTGCACGACGAACTTTACCGCGACGAAGTAATTCAATTTTAGCAATACTTGGGGAAAGAATTGGGAATACACGTTCAACCGCGATTCCGTTTGATATCTTACGTACTGTGAAAGTTTCACCGCTCGCGCTAAGGTTACGGCGTTGCATTACAGTACCCTGAAATTGCTGAATACGCTCTTTGTTACCTTCTCTGATCTTAACGTGTACATTGATCGTGTCGCCTGATTTAAATTCAGGATACTCTGCTCTACGATTCTCGATCGTAGCTTCTACGAGTTTAATAAGTTCGCTCATGACGAATAATTTTTAATAATTTAAATAAATTGAGCTAGCTTCCAGCGGATGAGGTGACGCCCCTTCATACAAAACAGCTTTTGAGAAAACGAGTGCAAAGCTACTTTTTTTAATCCTTAAAAGAAAGTAATACACGTATTTAAAGTAAATAATATTATCATTAGCTGCCTTGCCTATTAAGCATTCCCCGTTTAAAACATAAATTCGCAATCATCTATTTAGTGTTTTTCGATTCGTACCATGAAAATTCTCAGTACCCAACAAATCAGAGAAGCAGATAGCTACACCATCAAACATGAGCCTATATCTTCATTAGACTTGATGGAACGTGCATCCAAAGCATTTGTCAGGTGGTTTTGCGAACAATTCGTAACAACTCGCCCCGTGGCTATATTCTGTGGAAAGGGTAACAATGGTGGCGATGGTCTCGCCATCGCAAGGTTGCTATGTGAACGTGCATATCAGGTACAGGTTTATATCATTGAACACGCAGCAATGGCTTCGCAGGATTTCGAAGCCAACCTGGTCAGACTTAAAAACCACACACAACCTCTGGAAATAAAAGCAGCATCAGACCTTCCGCCTTTAACTGCAAATCATATTATTATTGATGCCATGTTAGGCTCAGGGCTCTCCCGCCCTACCCAAGGGATTCTCGCAGAAACCATCCGTGCTTTAAATGATCTCGGCAACACCATCGTTTCTGTGGATATTGCCAGTGGACTATATGCCGATCAGCCTAACCATGAAGACGATGTCATCATAAAACCTCAATACACTGTATCGTTCCAATTCGCTAAACTGGCCTTTATGCTGCCCCAAAATGCCTCCTATACAGGTAGCTGGCATGTGGTAGACATTGGGCTTCATTCCACATTTATAGCAGAGATTGAGACACCCTACCAGTTAACTACCCCTTCCGACGCCGAAGGCCGGATCATTGCGCGACAGAAATTTTCACATAAAGGTACTTTTGGTCATGCATTGATTGTGGCAGGAAGTTATGGTAAAATAGGTGCCGCAGTTTTGGCAGGAAAAGCTTGTTTACGTTCGGGCGTAGGTTTGCTAACCATGCATATTCCGAATTGTGGTTACGAAATCATGCAGATTTCGATACCTGAGGCCATGACAACCGTGGATCAAAATCAGAAATACATTTCAGAAACACCTACGCCGGATATGTACTCGGCCATTGGTATAGGACCAGGTATAGGACAAGAGACTATGACGGTGCAAGCCTTGGAACAACTTCTTAAATGCGTAAAAGCACCGCTCGTGATTGACGCAGACGCCTTAAACATTCTATCTCAAAACCCCCACTTGTTGCCTTTGCTACATCCCAAAACCATTTTAACCCCTCATCCCAAGGAGTTCGAGAGGTTAGCTGGCAAAACCAGTAATGAATTCGAGCGTTTAACGCGGGCACGTGACTTTGCCATAAAACACCAGGTGATTGTATGCCTGAAAGGGGCAAATACGGCGGGGGTACTGAGTAACGGAGATGTTCATTTTAACACAACGGGCAATCCGGGTATGGCAACAGGCGGTACCGGAGATGTACTAACGGGAATTATTACCAGCCTATTGGCACAAGGCTATACCCCTGAAAACGCTGCAATTTTTGGTGTATACCAACATGGATTAGCTGGTGATCGTGCGGCCAACCAAAAAGGAATGACTGCACTAATAGCCTCCGATTTGGTGGAAAATCTGGGTTGGTGAAGTTTTACAAATGAAAAACGCCTTGGCACCCCCGCATAGGAGATGATAAGGCGTTTTATATCTACCTAACAATCAATTTACGTTAGCTCATCCATTGATACACTGCAAAAGCAGATACATAGGCTAATACAGACAAATAGGCCAGCTGGATCATCGGCCATTTCCACCCACGGGTTTCACGGTAAACCACTGCAATCGTACTCATGCACATCATTGCAAAAACATAGAATATCAGTAGAGAATAACACACCGCAGGCGTATACATAGGTCCTCCGGTTTCAGGATTTTTTTCCTGAAGCAGACGTTCCTTCACCGTTAATACATCTTCGGTATCTCCACTGATACTATATATGGTAGCCATGGTACCTACAAAAACTTCACGTGCCGCAAAGGAAGCTAGCAAAGCAATACCCATTTTCCAATCATAACCCAGTGGTCGAATGGCCGGCTCTATGAACCGTCCAAAACTACCGGCATAAGAATTTTCCAAACGAGCGGAAGCCACGGCTGCATCAATTTCTTCCTGAGGTTGTGCTTTCAATTGTTCAACTACCTGTGCTTCGGCTTGCTCCATTTGATCACCCGGACCATAGGAAGCCAGCACCCATAAAATAATGGAGATCGCCATAATGACTTTACCAGCTTCAAAAACAAAAGATTTAACGCTCTCAAGTATACTAATACCTACATGCCCCCAGCGCGGTAGTTTATAGGAAGGCATTTCAAGCATAAAGTACCCAGGCTCCTTCCGTTCCAAAAACAATGAAAGCAACCAGGCGGACAGCAAAGCGCCAATCAACCCTAATAGATATAGACCTAACAAAACCAGGCCTTGCAAGTTAAAAACGCCAAGAACCTTAGTAGATGGAACCACCAAAGCAATAAGAATCGCAAAGATGGGTAAGCGAGCCGAACAGCTCATCAATGGCGTTACCATAATGGTAAGTAACCTTTCAAACCGACTACTAATACTACGCGTTGTCATGATTGCCGGAACTGCACAGGCTACCCCTGAAATAAGTGGCACAACACTACGACCGTTCAACCCAAATTTCCGCATCAATTTATCCATGATCACCATTACTCGCGCCATATAACCCGATTCTTCCAGTATAGACACCAAGCCAAATAAAATAGCGATCTGCGGTATAAAAATGATTACGCCACCAATCCCCGCCAAAATTCCGTCCGTGATGAGATCATTCAAAACACCCTCAGGCAAGACACCTTTCACCCATTCTATGGTAGCCGCAGTTCCTGCATCAATCATATCCATCGGATAAGATGCCCAAGCGAAAATAGCCTGAAATATAACCAACAACACCATCAAGAACGTTACATATCCCCAAAACGGGTGTAGAAGAATGGAGTCTAGTTTTCGCGTCCAATAAGGCTGTTCGGTTACACCGTCTGCCTTAACTGCCTTCGCAACAATGGGCTTTATTTTATTGTAGCGAGCGATGGTTTCGGCAGCTAAAAACTTGTTCTCGTCAAACTTGTGTTTTTCGATCAAGCCATCCAATTTCACACGGGCCGGTTTCTCTAAAAAAGTAAAGTTATCATGCTGGCAAACATACTGGAGAGCCACATAATCGTTGTCAAGTTGGTAGATACTTTTCACCTCCTCGATCAAATCCCTTTCACTGCTCGTGGGTTCATAAAAAGTCGGAAGCTTCGATTGGCCCTCTTGCTCCAATGATTGGGTAATTGCCTTATGCAAATGAGGTAGCCCCTCCCCTGTACGCGCGTTTATAGACACCACAGGTACTTGCAGCTGCATAGCCAACTGTACGGCATTCACCGTAAGGCCCATACTTTCCGCCACATCCAACATATTGAGTGCCAACACAACGGGTATCCCCAAATCCCTTATTTCTGTAAACAACAAAAGATTACGCTGTAAATTGGAAGCATCCACCACCACAATTACCATGGCAGGAAAATCCGGATGTTTGGGATTAGCCAGGATATCCATCACAACGGTTTCATCCTTCGATTTAGGGTAGATACTATAAGTACCTGGCAAGTCCACAAGCGTGACATGATGCACCGATCCGGAAGATTCCGATTTCAAATGAAACGTCCCTGATTTCTTTTCAACGGTAACGCCAGGGAAATTTCCGGTCTTTTGCCGGAGCCCCGTTAATGCATTAAAAAGCGTTGATTTTCCGGCATTGGGATTACCGACAAGCGCAATTTTTATATTTTCTGATTTCAATGGAAAAGCAATAAAATGAACAGAGGGGTCAGTAGTTATTCAAGAATAATAGCAGAAGCTTCATTGAGCCTTAAGGCCAGCGCATAATTTCCACCAACATTCACACAAACGGGATCACCAAAAGGTGCAACGGCATCAATTCTCACCTCACTACCAGGCAGACAACCCATTTCCAACAATTTTAAAGACATTACCTCATCAGAAAATGACTTTATAATTCCTTTCTCACCTTTCCTCAACTGGGATACTGTTTTAACCGGCATACACCCTTATTTAGATTGAATACACTTAAACTGCAAATTAAGCATTATCAGCTCGCAATTCAAACTATTGATTGGCATTTCGGGGATTTATAGAGGTCAGTCATACAAAATCGTGATCATTTTATTAACACCCTGTTCGTTTATGTAGTACTTTTGCCGATTCAAAAGGAGGTCCTTGATGTACCGTTTTTTTATTTATTTATTTAAAAAGTGCTGATAGCCGACCGCTGCTGGCCAATTGTTGACCATTGAACGATATAAGAACCCTGATCTGGAAAGAATTCACGCTGGAATGGCGTCAGAAATATGCATTGAGTGGCATGCTTCTCTATGTGATCAGCACCGTTTTTATCTGTTATCTTAGCTTTGGTCTTAAGCGCAACCAGCTAACCCCTATTGTTTGGAACACACTATTCTGGATTATTATCCTTTTTGCTGCGGTAAATGCCATTGCAAAGAGTTTCTCCCAGGAACGTTACGGAAGACTGATCTATTATTATAATTTATGCAGTCCGCAAGCTATAATCCTGTCAAAGATCATTTACAATTCATTTGTAATGTTGTTCCTTGCCAGCGTTGGATTTGTTTTCTATACGTTTGTGATGGGGAATCCAGTGGGCGATATGTCACTCTATATGGTCTGTATTATACTTGCAGCCATTGGATTTGCTTCGGTACTTACGCTCATTGCGGGCATTGCATCCAAAGCAGACAATAGTGCCACCCTCATGGCCGTCCTTAGTTTTCCCATTATTTTGCCGATGTTATTGATGACAATCAGACTGGCAAAAAATGCGATGGACGGACTTGACTGGAGTGTAAGCCACGATGAAATGATCACACTATTATCAATCGATCTGATTGTAATCACGTTAAGCTACCTGCTTTTTCCTTATTTATGGAGAAGCTAGTATACAGTTAATAAAATCATTACCTAATTAGTACCATTATAATGAGAAAGATGTGGTGGAAAATCCTGAGCATAGTACTGTTGTTCTATGTAATTGTCATGGGATTCATGGGCCCGGTACCTCACCTTGCAATTTTGAATGAAACCATTCGGAATCTATATTTCCATGTAGCGCTGTGGATGGCTATGACCTTCTTCCTTCTGGCTTCTATGGTGGCATCCATCATGTATCTGAAGAACAACCGGTTAAAATATGACGATATCGCGAGTGAATTGGCTAAAACCGGATTCTTTTATGGAATTTT
>CALGRQ010000368.1 GCA_937880795.1 uncultured Dyadobacter sp.
AAGAGATAGGCTATATTAAGGTGAGCCGATTCTCGGAAACTACTTTTGATGAATTTAAATCTGCATTGACAAATTTAAAGTCGAATGGCTTGAAAAAGCTGATTCTGGATTTACGTGGTAATCCGGGAGGTTATATGGAGCGTGCCACAAGAATGGCCGATGAATTCATTGCCGGAGATAAACTACTGGTATATACCGAGGGAAAGGATGGTCGGTTTGACCGGAAAACCCGTTCCCGTGTAAACGGATCGTTTGAAAAAGGGCCGATCATCGTTTTGGTGGACGAAGGAAGCGCTTCTGCTTCTGAAATTTTGGCTGGGGCTCTTCAGGATCACGATCGGGCTCTGATTGTAGGAAGACGCTCCTATGGTAAAGGCCTGGTTCAAATGCCGATTAAGCTATCTGATAACTCAGAGTTGCGCCTAACCATCTCCCGATACTTTACACCGAGTGGACGTAGTATTCAAAAACCATATGTAATGGGTAAAGGAGAAGACTATAGTCAGGACTTGTCGCATCGTTACGAGAGTGGCGAGCTGTTCAGTGCTGACAGTATCAAATTTGATAAGGAGAAGGTATATAAAACCGACGGAGGGCGCACGGTATATGGAGGTGGTGGTATTACTCCTGATTTTTTTGTTCCGCGTGATACGCTCAGCAATAGTAAGTATCTATATGAACTTTATGCCAAGAACATCATCCGGGAATATGCATTGCGTTATGCCAATGAAAATTTAAGTAAACTGGAAAAACAACCCTTTAATGAGTTCCTGAATTCGTTTCAGGTAACAGATGGTATGTTGACAGAATTGGTGAAGGATGCGGCCAAGGCAGGTATCAAGCCTAATGAAAAGGAATTGAAAGTTTCTAAGCCAGTCATTGTTTCTCAGACCAAAGCAATTATTGCACGCCATGTATGGGGTAGAAAACAGAAAACGGGATTAAGCAATGAAATATATCAAGTAATTAATCCGTCGGATAATGTGTTCCAAAGGGCTATACAGCTTTTTGGCCAGGCCGCTCAACTTGAAGCCGGGGATTTTAGTAGTTTGAATTCCATCCAGGGAAAACAGAAATAACCTCTGATTTGACAGGGTATTTCCAGAAAAATTAGAATATAAAATGTCACGTATTGCATTAGTTACCGGAGCTACTTCCGGAATTGGTAAAGCCACAGCAGAAGCACTTGCAGGCGTAGGGATCAACCTCATTCTGTGCGGACGTCGCCAGGATCGTCTGGACGAAATTGCGGCTCAATTAGCTGCCAAAGTTGAGGTTACCACATTGTTGTTTGATGTGCGGGATAAAGGTTCCGTGTCGGCCATGATAGGGTCGCTTCCTGACCACTGGAAAAACATTGATATACTGATCAACAATGCCGGAAATGCCCATGGTATGGGTACGCTGGAAGAAGGTGATGTGGAGGACTGGGATGCCATGATTGATGGAAATGTAAAAGGGCTATTGTATGTATCGAAGGCTATCATTCCGCTGATGTTGGAAAGAGGCAAAGGACATATTGTTAATATCAGCTCCATTGCTGGCAAGGAAACCTATGTGAACGGAGCCGTGTATTGCGCATCTAAGGCTGCCGTGGAGGTATTGAGCCAAGGAATGCGTCTTGAATTGACCCAACACGGTATCAAAATTACCAATGTGGCACCAGGAGCTGTGGAAACGGAATTTTCTTTGGTGCGTTTCAAGGGTGACGAAGCACGGGCAGACAAAGTATATCAGGGCTTTGATCCTTTGCAGGCTGTAGATATAGCGGATGCGATTCTCTATGCTGTAAATGCTCCTGCCCATGTAACCATAGCCGATTTGACCATATTGGCCAGTGCACAGTCGGCTGCTACGACCATTTACCGGAAATAAAAAATCAAATTTTATATCATGGGTTGAAATAAAAGTACTTACTTTTGAGTCATCAGATGATATGATGATAGATATGATCAAAAGGCAAAGTCTTGCGGACGAGGTAGCCAGCCGGCTGGTTCAGAAAATTTCAGATGGTGAATTTCAGGTGGGAGAAAAACTACCAACGGAGCCAGAGCTGATGCTGCTCTTCGGTGTAGGTCGTTCCACGGTACGAGAAGCCATTCGGAACTTGTCTCATACCGGTTTAGTACGTGTCCGCCAGGGTTTGGGGACTTTTGTGGAAAAACAGCAAGCCTCGTCGGAATCCATTAACGATCGCTTTCTCCGCGCAAAGGGGCTGGAACTGAATGAAATTCGTCAGTTAATTGAACTTAAAATTGCCGAAAAAGCAGCGTTAAGTCGATTAGATCAGGATCTTGCGCTGATCAGGAAACATTTGGAAATGCGTAAGGAAATGGCTCTGGCCAACATTCCAGATAAATGTATACAGGCTGATATAAACTTTCATTTGGGTATTGCGGTGGCCGCAAAAAGCGACATACTGCTCGATCTGTACAAAACAGTGGCAGAACATCTTCAAAGCTACTTTCTCGAATTATATATCAACACGGAAAGCTTCATTTTGACACAGCATTTACATGAGGAGTTGTTCCAAAGCATTGTGGAGCAACAACCGCAGAAGGCCTGGGAGCTGGCCGCAAAAATTACCGGACAACCGGTATAAGAAATTAATAAATAATAGGATAGGTTATAAGTTATGGAAAGGATTGAATCTCAATCACAAGGGGCAATGGATACACCCGGCGCCAATGCGCAGCAAACGGTATTCTCAATTTTGCTGGCGCTGAGTTTCTGTCATTTGCTCAACGACACCATGCAGTCGCTCATTCCATCTATATATCCGATGGTGAAGGATTCATTTCAGTTGAGTTTTTCACAAATAGGCCTCATCACCTTTACATTCCAGACCAGTGCCTCGGTGCTACAACCGGTGGTGGGTTTCTATACGGATAAAAAACCACAGCCGTATGCATTGGCTATTGGAATGGGTTTTACCTTGCTCGGACTTATCGCTTTGTCATTCGCATCAAGTTTCTATATGGTGCTGGTGTCGGTGGCGTTGATTGGTATCGGATCGGCTGTTTTTCATCCGGAAGCTTCACGCATTGCACATATGGCATCGGGTGGACGGCACGGTATGGCACAATCACTGTTTCAAGTGGGCGGTAATGCCGGTAGTTCTTTTGGACCGCTGCTTGCAGCATTGATTTTGATTCCTTACGGTCGATTTCAAATCATTTGGTTTTCACTGATCGCGCTACTCGCTATCGTTATCTTGTCAAAAGTGGGTAATTGGTATAAACACAATATGCATCGCATCAAGAAAAAAGCAGTTCATGCCGATGGGAGCGTACCAGCATTACAGTTGTCAAAAGGAAAGGTTACATTTTCGATAGGTATTCTTTTGTTGTTGATTTTCTCAAAATACATCTATACCACTTGCATTTCCAGCTACTTTACTTTTTACCTGATTCATAAGTTTGGGGTGTCGGTACAGAACTCGCAAATGTACTTATTTGCTTTTCTCTTTGCAGTGGCTGCCGGGACCTTCATAGGCGGACCTGTGGGAGACCGTATCGGGCGTAAGTATGTAATTTGGATCTCGATCTTAGGCGTAGCCCCTTTTGCCTTGGCCTTGCCCTATGTAAACCTATTCTGGACATGTGCGCTCAGCATCATTATTGGGTTGATTATCTCATCCGCATTTTCCGCGATTTTGGCGTATGCTCAGGAGCTTATACCGGGTAAGGGGGGAATGATCGCCGGCTTGCTTTTT
>CALGRQ010000369.1 GCA_937880795.1 uncultured Dyadobacter sp.
GGAAGCATTGGGCGGTCCGGGGATAACCCCTACGAGACTTAACAACCTCAATGTGAATCTTATACGCTACGCAGAAGTTCTATTGATTCATGCAGAAGCACAAAACGAAGTAGGTGCCATTACACAGGATGCCTACGATGCTTTCAAACGTATTCGGGACCGCGCACAATTGACCACTCCTGCTTTGGGAAGCTATTCCAAAAACAGTTTCAGAGAGGCCGTTTGGAAAGAGCGCTGGCATGAATTCTGCTACGAAGGGATCACCTGGTTTGACATGGTACGTTTGCGCAAGGTGTTTAACGAAAAAACCAAAGGATTTGATAACTTCGTTGGGCATCTTAACCTGAATGTAGGTTCAGGCGTAGAGCTAAAAGAGAAGCATCTATTATTCCCATTGGGTATTCAGGAAATGAGAAATAACCCTAATCTGAAACCTCAGAACCCAGGTTATCCTGAGCCATAATAATTTTATCTAATACAAAGAGCCAATCCAAACATCGTCAGATACGGATTGGCTCTTTTGCTTATATACCACATTATTATCGGTATATTCAACCCAAAACACGCTATTCAACGCAATGATGGAAACGGATTTCAGACAATTTCTCTATAAGAAATTAGATGTAGGCCGGCGCTTACTGACTTGTTTAGTCCTTTTCATCGGGTTAGCGCTTTCCACAATACCCCATTTATTTGCTCAGCTGGTAATAACGAGTCCCATTCAAAATCAGGTTGTCCAACGAGATAGGTCATCCCTGGGTCTAATTCACGTCACAGCATATAGTTATTTCCCATACGAACGTGTAGAGGCCACACTTTCATCCGTCGCCGTCCCCTACCAGCAAACACTGAAATTGGTTTTTCCTGCCAACCAGCTTCGCAACGGTTTCCTGTCGGCGACGATAGAAGCACCTGCGGGATGGTATAAAATTACTTTACATGGATACGGTCCACATGGTATCAAAGACTCCTCTTCCATTTCACCCGTGGGTATAGGAGAAGTTTTTCTGGTGGCAGGTAACTCCAATGCCATGGGCTTGCCCAATTTAGGAGCTAAAAGTGCGGCAGAACATGTGATTACATTCAATTCCACCAATAAGATTCTCAATAAAGAGAATATCACCGTGGCTCCTGATGTACCTATGGCTGCTCCTCAATTCTCCCCAATTAAATCAGAAAGTGCGCTATATCCGTCGGGGGAAACGGCCTGGTATTGGGCGAATTAGGCGATATGCTGTCAAAGAAGTGGAACGTCCCCATTCTTTTTCTAAACACTGCCTGGGCCGCTGCCGACTCGGAAAATTATCGAGACGGTGCCATGGGAAAGGACGCCTATAATATGTATGTGGGTAAAAACTGGCCGAACCGACAGCCCTATACCAATCTAAAAAACACCCTACGTTATTTCCACTCGTGGCTAGGTATAAGGGCTGTATTATGGGCACATGGCGAAAATGATGCTCAGCACGGTGTAACCGAAAACAGCTATTTTGAAAACATAAAAACCTTAATCGACAAAAGCAGAAATGACGCGGGTTTTATAGCACCATGGATTCTGGCTCGGAGTTCGGCCGGTGAGGCTTATCCGAAGCCCTATCCGCCTATCATTCAGGCACAAAATCGAATGTTTAAAATAAAGAATTATGCCGTATATAGAGGTCCTGATTTGGATACCGTACAAATGCCCCGACCCAAGCATGGCCATTTTGAAAACATTTCGGGAGGCATTCAAGGCTTAACTTTGGCAGCACAATCCTGGAATCGCATGCTTACCGACTCCCTTTTGGAAACCATGGGGTCTCTTCAAGCAAAATATACCATACATACGGGTGTAGTCCCGTCAAAAGTAAAGCCTGGGGTACCCTTTTTTCTTCCGTTTCATCTTAATGGCATCAGTTCAGGAACAATTCCATTGCAAGCAGAACTCTTGAATGAGCATCATGAATTTGTAGACACAGTTGGCAAGGGCAACCTTTCACCCATGCGCATTCTAATTCCCGAAACAATCAAAACGGGGAAATACACCATTCGCATCACGAGTTCACAACCTATTATCCCCGGTAGTGTTTCAACTACGATGGACGTCATTACGCTTGCAGACGGACACCAATATATTAACCATATAGAAGCCCGAAAAATGGATACTTACGTCCAGGTTTCCTGGTTGATGTCGGTATACCCATCACTCAAAAAAATGACATTACAGAAAACCATGGATGGCATCGCATATACCGATGTGGCTACTTTTGAGCCTGTGCAAAACGCTTTCAATTCTCGCATTTACACATTTACCGATGCAAACGACAACAATCCCACTCGCTTTTACCGCTTAAAGACGGAAGACGTAGAGGGCCAAGCGTCTTTCTCACCCATTGCCACGGTATTTGAAGCAAATAGTCTTCCTCCCTTTATAGCTTTCCCAAACCCAGTGAGCGATCAGCTATTTTACCTTAGATCGGAAACGGAACAACCCATATTGGACTGCCGACTCTATAATATCTATGGCAAAGAACATCCCATAAGCACCAACAGTAACGAGATGAGCGGCGCTATTGCCGTCCGCCCCACAACTTTTTTACCATCTGGTCTATATATTTTGCTCATTAAAACACCTACCGGAAGTACTTCGCAAACGATTGTTTTTAAATAAAAAATGAGCAAATGCCTAAGCAAGTGCTCATTTTATACTTCTATACGGCTATATCTTAACTTTCAAACAAATTACCCAAGCCGCCTATCACCGATCCGCTTTCTTTACGGGCATTACCTCCTGACGGCGATAATCTTTGAATCAATTTAGAAATCGGCATAGATTGAATCCAGCAGCGGCCGGTACCTCTCAGCGTGGCCAAGAACATGCCTTCTCCACCAAACACCATGGATTTCAAGCCACCGGAACGTTGTATATCAAAGCTTAGAGACTGTTCAAAGGCCACCACACAACCTGTATCTACACGCAGTGTCTCGTTGTTAAGCTGGCGCTCCATCACCACGCCTCCGGCATGTACAAAAGCCATCCCGTCGCCCTTTAACTTTTGTAAGATAAAGCCCTCACCGCCAAAAAGACCCGATCCGAAACGTTGGTTAAAATGGATTTTCATACTGGTTCCCATGGCTGCACATAAAAACCCATCTTTCTGAACGATCAATTCATTGCTATAAATTTTAGATAAATCTATCGGCATAATGGTACCCGGATATGGAGCCGAAAACGCCACTTTTCTTTTACCAACGCCACGGTTGGTAAAGTGAGTCATGAATAGCGACTCACCGGTAAGTACTCTCGTACCCGCCTGAAAAAGCTTGCCCATAATACTCTGGTTAACCTCGGTGCCGTCGCCCATTTTTGTTTCGAATTGAATGCCATCTTCCATATAAAGCATGGCGCCAGCCTCCGCAATCACGGTTTCATGAGGATCCAACTCTATTTCAACAACTTGAATGTCGTCGCCAATAATTTTGTAATCAATTTCGTGTGAGATCATTTGTCAATAGTTAAAGGTTTCATATACCAACTACAGAGAACTGGCTTCTAATTTCACTCCTCTTCGTCGGACTTCTTTTTAGATTTTCTCGTTTTCCGCCCCGGAATATCCTCACGGTCACGCAATTTTTTATCATCCACATTTTTGTTTAAAAAGGCGTTGATACGGTCCATATCGAAACTTGTCGAAATTTCTCCAAAGGAATTGATTTGGATATCGAATCCTTCGAG
>CALGRQ010000370.1 GCA_937880795.1 uncultured Dyadobacter sp.
ATGGGTTTTTATGCTCGAGATGTGTATAGGTGCAATCCGGGAAAATAATGAGTTTACCCAGTTTACCTAGTCTGCCCGACCATTCAACGTCTTCGCCATACATGAAAAAATCTTCGCTAAAACCACCCGTCTTTTTAAAATTCTCTTGTCTTAGAAAGACAAAGGCACCAACCAGCCAATCATATTGATCCGGGTCCGAATAATTTGGTTCAGGAAAGATTCTATTCACTGTCTTTTCTATGGAACCGCCCGGCGGTAAAATATAGAACGTCTTTCGAAAATCGTTGAAACTTTTATAAAATGGTATAGGAGATCCATCATCATAATGCTGCAATGCGCCACAGGCGGCTATATCAGCCCGGACATTCATGCGGTCGAGGCAGCGTTTGATCACATTGTCCGTTAAAAGTGTATCGGCGTTGAGTAGTAAAATATATTGTCCGGTGGCGATTTCCATCCCCTTGTTATTCGCCCGACCAAACCCGGAGTTGTATGGCATGTCAATCCATTTTACATCAGGGAAAGTGGCTTTGATCAGATGTCCTTGTCCATTTTCCGGGTCATTGTCTACGATAATGGTTTCAAATTGAACATCTTGAGTATGTGTGTGAATGGAGTTTAGACAATCGAGAATAAGCTGAGGGCACCTGTAATTTATGATGATAATGGATACATCCATATAGTGGCATACAAAGTTGAAGGGGCAAAAATAAAGAAACTCTCCGGAAGACCGTTAAATCTTCGGGAGAGACCTTTAAATGAGTTCAGATTTTTTGGGTAATTAATGGAGTTTTTCGTAAATACCGGCAACGCCCTGTCCTCCTCCCACACAGGCGGTTACCATACCATATTTCTGATTCCTATTTTTCATTTCGTTTAACAGTTGGACGGAAAGTCGTGCTCCCGTAGACCCAAGAGCATGTCCCAATGCGATAGCACCACCATTCGGATTAACGATTGTGGGGTCTATGTCAAGTTCCTGGATCACGGCCAAAGCTTGTGCAGCAAATGCTTCATTTAGCTCAATCTGTTCAATATCAGACAATTTTAGGCCGGCTTGCTTCAAAGCTAACGGAATAGCAGCCACAGGTCCTATGCCCATTATACGGGGATCTACACCAGCGGTGGCATAAGATAACATTCGGGCTATAGGCGTTAGATTAAGCTCCTGCACCATCTTTTCAGACATCACCATCACGAACGCTGCCCCATCGGAGGTTTGCGATGAATTGCCGGCTGTTACTGTTCCGCCTGCTGCAAAGACTGGTTTCAATTTACCAAGGGCTTCGAGTGTGGTGTCGGCTCTGGGGCCTTCATCCTGCGAAATCGTTGTTTCCTTTGTTTTTTTCTTGCCCGATGCTTGGTCAAAATAGGTTTCCTTTACACTGATTGGTACGATTCCACTGGCAAAAAGGTTTTCTTTCTGTGCATTCAGCGCTTTTTGGTGCGAATGAAAAGCAAATTCATCTTGTTTATCTCTGCCGATTTTAAAGTCCTTCGCCACTTGCTCCGCGGTAAGTCCCATGCTCAGATAATAATCTGGATTGCTATGGGCTATATCATAATTCAATGCCGTTTTCCAGCCCATAGTAGGTACCATAGACATCGATTCCGTTCCACCTGCAATGATACAATCGGCCATTCCTGCATGAATTTTAGCTGCGGCCATAGCAATGGCTTCCACGCCCGATCCGCAATAACGGTTGATCGTTATGCCTGATACATTTTTAGGAAGGGCAAGCAATGCCACATAGCGACCCATTTGCATGCCTTGTTCGGCTTCGGGCACGGCATTACCCACAATTACGTCGTCAACACGGGCCGGATCTAAGTTGGGAATTTTATCCAAGAGGTATTTGATTACCTCTGCTCCAAGGTCGTCAGGTCTGGTGAAGCGAAATCCACCACGAGATGCTTTCCCAACTGCACTCCGGTATCCGGAAACGATGTATGCGTTCATATATAAGGCTGATTTTTTAGTTCTGTAACATTAAAAACAACTGGTTGCCTGTTAAATCTGGAAATACTACTGCCATACTCATGCGAGAAAACCATAATTTCAGGCTTATAAAAAATCCGAAAATTTTATGCATATAAAATAGTATGCCTGCATACTATTCGTAAAATTAACAATTAATCATAAAACAACAAACCACCGGAATTTGTTTTCCAGTGGTTTGTAATTACGAGTAAGTTCTGAGTATAAAGCCGTTTAAGACGCGGTGGGGCCTTGTTCGAAAGATTTAAGACCTGGGTTAGCAGGCATTACCATCCAGAGGACAATGTATATCAGTACAATCGGGAAAGGGGCAGGTATAAAAATGGCAAGGACCAGAAGAACCCTCACGATCGTTACATCAATTTGCAGGTACTCGGCTAGACCGGACGCTACACCACCAATGACTTTACTGTTTGTATTGCGGAATAATCTATTGTTGTTCATGGCTATATTCGTTTTAGTTGTTATTGTTGATTCAAAGGTACTATGTAATGCATGGTAGTTGTTTATGAATTGGTATGAATGGTAATACGGTTTGAGAAGTGGTGATATTGGAGGAGGAAGCGCCTTTGGACGATTATGGATGGCAGGTGATAATACTAAACTGACATCATGCGCATTAAAGTTCTATTAGGATTATGGGTCAACTTGCTAATAACTATTGGTAAAGAATTACTTTTGCAGATGAAAATAGTAGCTTTGCTGACAATCTGGCATATAAGTTTGGTCGGGCGCAATATTTTTCAGAGACAAGGAACGATAAAATATATAGAGAAAAATCATGTTTAAAATATTTTCAAAGCTATTCGGCTCCAAGGCAGATCGGGATTTAAAGGAATTGACTCCCTATGTAGGGAAAATCAATGCGGAATATGCTTTGCTGGCTTCGTTGACCAATGACCAGCTTCGTGCTGAATCGGAGGCGCTAAAATCACGCATTGCTTCCGAGCTTAAATCTATAGATGATCAAATTGCGACATTGCGGACTCAAGCCGCTGATGAACCCAACGTAGACAATAAAGAGGCTATTTTTAAGAAAATAGATGCGTTGGAACTGGATCGTAATAAAGAATTGGAGCGAGTGCTTTTGGAAATATTACCGAAAACATTTGCCATCGTAAAGGAAACGGCACGTCGATTCAAGGAAAATGACACCATTGAAGTTACGGCCAACAATTTCGATATAGAAGTAGCAAGTCGTAAAGCCAATGTTAAAATACACGGTGATAAAGCGATTTGGAATACCACCTGGGACGTAATCGGACAGCCTATTAAGTGGAGCATGTTGCATTATGATGTGCAGCTAATGGGGGGAGTTGTATTGCACCAAGGAAAAATTTCCGAAATGGCTACCGGGGAAGGTAAAACCCTTGTGGCAACTTTACCGGCTTTCTTAAATGCATTGGCAGGACAAGGTGTTCACATTGTTACTGTGAATGACTACCTGGCAAAGCGTGATGCCGAGTGGAATGCTCCACTATTTGAATTCCATGGTATGAGCGTTGATTGTATCGACCGCCACCAGCCCAATACGACAGCCCGTCGTAATGCTTATAAGGCAGACCTTACTTATGGAACAAACAACGAATTCGGTTTCGATTACCTTCGTGACAACATGTCACGTACGCCAGAAGAGTTGGTGCAGCGTAAGCACCATTATGCGATGGTGGATGAGGTCGATTCAGTATTAATTGATGATGCTCGTACGCCATTGATCATCAGCGGGCCGGTTCCTCGTGGTGATGAACAGGAATACATGGAATTGAAACCACGTGTTTCACGGATCGTAGAAGCCCAGAAAAGGCTTGCGATGGATCTTTTAAACGAGGCGAAGAAAAAAATCACATCGGGCGATAAAAAAGAGGGAGCTTTGGCTCTTTTCCGCGCGCATCGGGGTATGCCGAAATATAAACCTTTGATTAAATACCTGAGTGAGCCCGCCTGTTGCAGATGCTCCTTTGTATTTTACGATTGACGAGCGCCACAATAGCATTGAACTTACCGAAAAAGGGATTGACTTCCTGACAGGTGAATCGGATCAAACAAACTTCTTTATTCTTCCGGATATTGCAGTGGATTTGGACGCCATCGAAAAGGATGAGTCGCTTTCGGAGCAAGAAAGAATTCTTCACAAGGAGGCATTGATTCGTGACTATTCCGTAAAAACGGCTAGAATCCATACCGTGAACCAGCTTTTGAAAGCATATACCCTGTTCGAAAAGGATGTGGAATATGTGATCATGGACGGAAAAGTTAAAATCGTTGATGAACAAACGGGCCGTATCATGGATGGTCGCCGTTACTCAGACGGTTTGCACCAGGCTATTGAAGCAAAGGAAAGTGTTCGCGTAGAAGACGCAACACAAACTTATGCCACGGTTACCTTGCAGAACTATTTCAGAATGTATCACAAGCTTGCCGGTATGACGGGTACTGCCGAAACCGAAGCGGGTGAATTCTGGGAAATTTATAAACTGGATGTAGTTTCAGTTCCTACCAACAGAGGTATCACGCGTAAGGATCAGGAAGACAAGGTATATCGCTCGGTGCGTGAGAAATATAATGCAGTTACCGATGAAATTGTTGAGTTGGTAGAGGCAGGTCGTCCGGTGCTGGTAGGTACAACTTCGGTTGAAAACTCTGAAATTATCAGCCGTATGCTCACATTGCGGAAAATACCACATCAGGTATTGAATGCGAAGCAACACCAAAAAGAAGCGGAAGTTGTTGCAGAAGCCGGTAAACCAGGAACGGTAACAATCGCAACGAACATGGCCGGTCGGGGTACGGATATAAAGCTAACGCCAGAATCTAAGGCAGCCGGTGGTTTGGCGATCATAGGTACGGAACGCCACGAAAGCCGTCGTGTGGATCGCCAGTTGCGAGGTCGTTCGGGACGTCAGGGTGACCCGGGTTCCTCTCAGTTCTTCGTTTCTCTGGAAGATAACCTCATGCGTCTTTTCGGTTCTGACCGAATGGCTAAGGTAATGGACCGCATGGGACTGGAAGAAGGGGAAGTGATTCAGAGCGGCATGATTACAAAATCGATCGAGCGTGCTCAGAAAAAAGTGGAGGAGAATAACTTTGGTATGCGTAAACGCTTACTGGAGTATGATGATGTAATGAACTATCAGCGTGACGCTATATATACGCGTCGTCGCAATGCGTTGTTCGGCGATCGTTTGGCGGTTGATATTGCCAATACGCTATTTGATGTGTGTGAAGAGATCGCCAATACAGCAAATACATATGCGGAGCTTGAACTAGCGTCCATAACAACTCTTGGAATGGAGTTGCCATTTACTGAAAGTGAGTTTGCTTCGATGAAACCGGCTCAGCGTGCGCAGAAACTGTATGATGTAGCAGAAACTCAGTATCAAGAGAAAAATAAAGGAATTGCCGATAAAGCCTTGCCAATTCTGCAATCTATATATGCAGAAAGGGGTGGTACTATTACGGAAATAATGATTCCGTTTAGTGATGGATTACGCCAGACAGGCGTTGTGGTAGGTCTTAAAAAGGCGATCGATAACGAAGGTCGTGAGATTACGCACGAAATGGAAAAGGCTATTGCGCTGTCATTGATTGATCAGGAGTGGAAAGAGCATTTACGTGAAATGGATGACCTTAAACAATCGGTGCAAAATGCAGTGTTTGAGCAAAAAGATCCTTTGTTGATTTACAAGTTTGAATCTGTTGAATTGTTCAAGCGCTTCCTAAGCAAAGTAAACTTTGATATGATTTCCTTCTTAATGAAGGCAGATATACCTCAGGAGGAAGCTGCTCCCGTACAACAAACGGTTCATCGGCCAGAGCCAACTCCTGACTTACATACCAATCGGGAAGAAGATTACGACGCAGACGGTGAAGAGTATGGAGAGGAAGGGGCTAAGGGACAGCCGGCCCGTGCCGAAAAAATTGCGGACAGGAATCAGAAAGTTTCGGTTCAGTATAGAGACGGACGTGTTTTGCGTGATGTAAAATATAAAAGGGTTGAACAGGAGATTAAAAACGGAGACTGCGTTGTAATTGAATAGTTTAATCGGTTAATAATTAAGTTTTTTTAATAACCCTGCCATCCAAATTCGGATTGGCAGGGTTATTTATAAAGACTAAATCAAGATTTATACGATATTTGCACCCAAACTGAACTAGATACAAACGAAATTTACCCATAAATGAAATTACATAGAGAAGGATATACAATCATGACGGTGGCGGCGATTGTGCTCGTACTGATCAATCTGGGTATACAGTTTTTACTGCCTGATGGCTACTGGATCCCTAGAATGGTGTTGGCTGCCAGTGTTGTCATCTTCTTTTTGGTTGTACAGTTTTTCCGGGTTCCTTCCCGAGTGATTCATCAAAACGACAAACAAATCGTTGCTCCGTGTGATGGAAAGGTTGTAGTGATTGAGGAGGTGGTAGAGACCGAATATTTCAAAGGGCCAAGAAGACAGGTAAGTATTTTCATGTCGCCTCTGAATGTACATATCAACTGGAATCCGATCAGTGGGGTTATTCAATATTTTAAATACCATCCAGGTTTGTATCTAGTAGCTTGGCACCCGAAGTCCAGTACTGAAAACGAACGTACAACCGTTGTGATTCGTAACAGACAAGGGGTAGAGGTTCTCTTCCGTCAAATTGCTGGCGCAGCCGCACGTCGTATTCGCTGGTATGTAAAAGAAGGGGATAAAGTAGAGCAGAGTACTGAAATGGGCTTTATTAAGTTTGGGTCTCGTGTAGACCTATTCTTGCCACTCGATGCTGAAATTAAGGTTAATTTGCAGGATAAAACGGTGGGAAGTGTTACCGTTATTGCAGAGTTGAAATAATAATAAGGTATAAAAAAAGCGATGCCGTTCACAGTTGTATCTGTGAACGGCATCGCTTTTTTGCATTATTTTAGAATAAACGCCAGCTCAATATTTGAGCAAAAAAGTTAGGTACAGCATCCGGGTATACCACTGCCATGAAAATCATTCCGAATATGGCACCATACATGTGTGCACTATGATTCACATAGCTTCTGCCACGTTTCCCTTCATAAAAGGAGTAACCGAGGAACAGTATGCCAAATATGAAGCCAGGCATGCATATGAAAAAGTATAGACAGATCTGCATCAATGGTGAAAACAGCAACGCAGCAAATAAAACTGCCGATACGCCTCCGGAGGCGCCCAGTGAATTGTAGTTAGAATTGTTTTTGTGTTTCAAATAGGTGGGAATATCTGACACGATTATACCTACGATGTATAGGAAAAGGTAATAGAATGTTCCACTAGCGCCAAAAAGCATCGCAAAAAGGCGTTCAATGCCCTCGCCCACAAACCACAAACTGAGCATATTGAAAATGAGGTGCCCAAAGTCTGCATGAACAAACCCAGACGTGATGAAACGGTAGTACTCCTTTTTTTTCGTAACCCGATATGGATTCAGAATCAGTTTGTCCATCAAACTATAATTACTGAATGCGTAATAGCTAATTCCGGAGGTTATAAGCACTAAAATGAGGGTAATAGACATATGTGTTAATGGCTAAAAATGAAATGATTTAAATGTAGGTTTACCTATCAGGGTTTATTGCTCTCGGTTTACCAGTTGATGCGCAAATTGTAGCAATGGTTGTTTACGGTCGCTAGGTGCATTGAGTTGTTCGAGGGAGGTAAAACCACTGTTAAAATACGTGCTTATTTTTTCTTCGGTGCGTTGTCGAATACCCAGTTGGTCATATATACCACGTACTGCATTCACCTTTTCCGTTTTGTCAAAAGTTTTCATTGTAATCCAGCGATTCAACTCCTCCTTAACCGATCCTTCTGCCTTGGCTAAAGCCTCAATCAGTAAGAAAGTTTTTTTATTGGAGATGATGTCGCCACCTACTTGTTTGCCAAACTTTTCGGGATCTCCGTATACATCCAGCAAATCATCTTTTAACTGAAACCCAATGCCCATGTTTTCTCCGGCAGTATAAAGTAATTGCGTGGCCTCGTCATTGGCTCCCCCTACAATACCACCTAGTTCAAGTGCAAACCCAAGCAATACCGAGGTTTTCAGACGTATCATTTCTATATACTCTGCTTCGGTTACATCCCATCGCATTTCAAAATTCATATCGAGTTGCTGTCCTTCGCAAACCTCAGCAGCAGTTTGGTTGAAGCGGCTGAGTACTGACCGAAGCAATTCTGGCTTGATATCTAAAAGGTGGTCATAAGCCTTAATCAGCATAACATCGCCCGATAAAATGGCGGTGTTGGCATTCCATTTTTCATGGACGGTTGCTTTACCCCGGCGGAGAGGTGCATTGTCCATGATGTCGTCGTGCATGAGGGTAAAATTGTGAAAAATCTCGATAGCCATGGCAGGTTTTATCGCACCGTCCCAATTCTCGTCAAAAATGCTGGCAGAAAGAAGTGTCAACAGGGGACGAAATCTTTTTCCATTCAGCGACATCAGGTAACGGATGGGCTCATACAATTCATCAGGATGGTTGCCGTAGGGTGTTTTATCGAAATGGGCATGCAAAGTTTGCAGCAGTTGTTCTGGTTGTATCATTTTAAGTTGGTTTCAGCACATCCGGTAACGGGGGTACTGATATCATGAGTAGGTCAAAATTTCCTTTTAGGAGATCTATGCAAAGTACCTAAATACTAATGAAAATCTCAAAAAGGAATGAAAGGTTAATATATTCCCGGGCAAGATAACGGTAAATAGGCTGAGCTAAACCTATTTTATATCTTTGCTTGATCACTTCAATATCCGTAGCTATGCCATTATACCAATATTTTAACGGTGAAATTTCACCAATCGACAAAGCACTTTTTCAAACCAATGATTTGGGCCTGTTGAGAGGTTACGGGCTGTTTGATTATTTCAGGACATACAATGGAGTGCCCTTTCGGTGGGACGACTATTGGCAGAGATTCGAAAATTCGGCAAAACGATTAAAGCTCCCATTGAGCATTACACAGCAAGAAACGGCCAAAGTGTTGGCCGATTTACACGCTTTATCCGAAGAACCAGAGGTTGCATTTCGTTTTGTTCTTACGGGTGGCTACGCAGCTGATAGCGTGCATGTGGTTAAGCCTAACTTTTTAATCAGGACAGAGGCATTGCCACAGGATAATCCAGCTGGTCGCCTTAAAGGGATTAAGGTACTTCCCTATGAATACGTGCGTGATTTGCCAGAAGTAAAAAGCACAAACTATGTGCATATGGTGCTCATGGCCGATCAAATGAAACAGCAGCAAGCAGCCGATTTATTATTCTATAAGGATGGTGAGGTTAGTGAGCTCACCCGAAGCAACTTATTTCTAATCAGGGATAACGTACTCATCACGCCCGACACCAATATATTACATGGTGTAACCCGAAAAGTTATTTTGGAATTGGCTCAGCCCTTTTTTGAAATTCAGGTGCGGAAGGTGACTTACGATGAACTGATGAATGCAGAAGAAGTTTTCACAACCAGTACAACCAAATGGGTGATGCCCATTGTTCAAATTGGAAACCATACCGTAGGTAATGGCCAGGCAGGTAAAAAATCACTTTTCCTACAAGATCGATTTATGGATCTGGTAAAAACATGGGGAAAATAATTGACGATAGCCATCTTGTAACCGTCTGGTTATAAGATGGTTTATTTGATGAAGTATTCCCGGTATAGTAATATTATTGAGATTTTCTTGCCATATTTTCCAACGGTTTCTATATCTAAATCGGGTATTATAGAGATCGTTTCTTTTCCTCATTTTTGTTTATGCAAACGTTTCCGACAACGATTGCGTAAATAAATTACTCTGTTTTTCTAATTTTTTCTTCCAAATTTCATAAATCAGGTCTGAATCATAAATAGGACTTTTTGATCATTATTTATGGTTATTTGATTTGTGCAATTCAGCTGTAACCGCATTCTTCTCTTTTAAAGTTTTAACCAATGCAATCGATTGAATAAATACAGCGAGGTATCCATATGTGCAATTTAGTATAGGATAAAATTAATGAATATTAGGATTTAAATATTGTTTTAAACCGGAGGTAGCATCATTTCATTTTAAACCATTAACGAGTATGAAACAAAACTTTATTAGTATTAGTCGTTACGCATTCAGATATGCCTTTTTTGGGGTACTGGTTGCAGGAAACGTCTCATTTGCTAAACCATTTACAATTACCGCTTTATCAGAAAGGGTAATTGATAAAGCGGTTACAGGAACGATAGTCTCAGGTGACGATCAAACACCAATCCCGGGCGTTTCCATTGTCGTAAAGGGAACACGTTCAGGAACCAACTCCGACGCCGATGGTAAATTTAAAATCGATGTTGAAAATGAAAATTCAATCTTAGTATTTTCTGCCGTAGGGTTCGTGACACAAGAAGTTAGAGTGGGGAGTCAGTCTGCGTTGAATATAACCTTGGCCAGTGATATGAAAGCACTGAGTGAGGTGGTAGTGGTAGGTTATGGTTCTCAGCGTAAAAGCCAAACTACGGGTGCTATTTCATCGGTATCGGCTAAGGAGATTACGGAAATGCCTATCACCAACTTGGGCCAGGCGTTGCAGGGGCGTACGGCAGGGGTAGATGTGAGTCAGTCAGGTTCGAAGCCTGGGAGCGCTCCTAAAATCTTGATTCGTGGCCGTAGATCATTCAATGCCGGCAATGATCCGTTGTATGTGGTAGACGGAATCCCCTTGTCGGCCGGATATGAAGACATTAACCCGAACGACATCCAATCGATGGAGGTACTTAAAGATGCTACGGCAACAGCTATTTATGGGGCTCGGGGTGCAAATGGTGTGGTACTTGTAACCACCAAGCGGGGTGGAGCAAAAGGAAAAACCACGGTCACCTATGATACATACATAGGGCAGTCAAAAGCACTGAATAAAATCGAACTGTTTAACGGCGCTGAATTTGCAGAATATGTAAGGGAGGCGTATCGTTCTACCAAGAATAGTCAGGGGCAGATTATCTATACCGATGCCAATGGACAATATGTTCCCACAGGGAAGTCCGATGAAGCGGCAGATGCAAAAGTTGCGGTATTGGGTGGTGATCCTAATGTCGCTGCTGGTATTAAAGAGGGTAGAAGTAACGATTATCAGGATCTGATTTTAAGAAAAGGATTTCAACAAAACCATACGATTGGTGTTCAGGGTGGTAATGAAAAAACGCAGTTTTATATTTCTGCCGGTGTTTTTCAAGACAAAGGAATTACCAAAGGATTGGACTATACCCGTACCTCTTTGAGAAGTAATATTGATCACCAAATCAATAAGGTGCTCAAAGTTGGTATTTCGTCGTATCTCATGTATAGTAACCGTAATGGCGAAAACCGAAATCCATACAGTTTTACCTTACAGCAAAACCCATTGGGATCGCCGTACAAAGAGGATGGCAGCATTAATTTCACCCCGACCAACGATGCGCTACTCACCAATCCCTTGGCCGAAATTGTGGATGGGGCTCAGATCGATAATCTGAAAAAATATCGAATATTCAATAGTATATATGCCGAGGTGCAGATCCTTAGCGGGTTGAAATATCGTGTGAACTTTGGACCTGATATCACCATTTCTCGTTGGGGACGATTTGTGGGTCCGCAAACAAATGCACGTAAGGGGGGAGATGCCCAGGCGAACAATGAAAATCGTTTTGGCTTTAACTGGACCATTGAAAATATTCTAACCTATAATAAATCATTTAACAACAAGCACAACCTGGGTGTTACGCTGGTACAATCTATACAGCGCGACCGCTTTGAGGGCTACGCAGTTAACGTGCAGGGGGTGCCTGTACCTACGCAGCAGTATTATAACCTGGGTAACGCAAGTTTGATTTTAGGTACAACGAGTTTGTTAACGCAATGGACCATCAACTCATTTTTGGGTCGTGTCAATTATGATTTCAATGATAAGTATCTCGTAACGTTGACATTACGTAGAGATGGTTCGAGTCGTTTCGGTGAAAATACCAAGTGGGGAAATTTTCCGGGTATAGCTGTGGGATGGAATATTAGTAATGAACCATTCCTGAAGAATACATCCTGGTTGGATCTTCTTAAACTGAGAGCTGGTTGGGGTAAAGTAGGAAACCAGGGGGTAGCACCCTATCAAACCCAGGGGCTGCTCAATCGTACTGTATATTCATGGGATAACACAGCGGCATTTGGTTATAGACCTGGCACTATCGGAAATCCGGATTTGCGCTGGGAAAGCTCTGCATCCACCAATGTGGGTATAGATTTTAGCCTCTTGGCCGGACGTGTACAAGGTTCATTTGAGGTTTATCAAACCAACACTACTGATCTGCTTCTATCTGATCAGCTGCCCGGATCTACCGGATTTAGCTCCGTAACCCGGAATGTAGGGGAAACAAGGAATCGCGGGGTCGAACTCGGCATTTCTACCACCAACATAAATTCTAAGAATGGTTTCAAATGGAATACCGATTTCCAATTTACCCACAACAAAGAAGCAATTGTATCCCTATATAATGGAAAAGTGGATGATGTAGGAAATAAATGGTTTATTGGACAGCCGCTTAATTCATTCTTCGATTATAAAAAAGAGGGCATATGGCAGATTAGTGAGGCAGAACAGGCCAAAAAATATTACCCGGGAGACCAAAACAACGCGCTTGGAGCAGGGGTAGGTCAGGTAAAAGTGCAGGATACGAATAATGATGGTGTAATTAATGCGCAGGACCGTGTTTTACTGGGATCCGATGTGCCGGATTTTAGTATGGGTATAACCAATCGGTTCGCCTATAAAGGATTCGACCTTTCTTTCTTCTTGTTTGGTCGGTTCGGTCAGATGATAGTAAGTGGATTCCATCAGGATAACAATGCTTTGGCAGGGCGGTATCAGCAGATTAAGGTGGATTACTGGACTCCCGATAATCCAGATGCAAGCTACCCAAGACCATTCTCAAGCCAGGAATTTCCGCAGTATAATACAACGCTTATTTACTTTGACGGATCGTTTATTAAGTTACGGAACATCAATGCAGGTTATACCTTTAACACAGGTTTTACCAAGAAACTGGGCTTAGAATCGCTTCGGGTTTTTACAAGTATACAACAACCGAAAATCTGGTCTAGCTTTATTTCGAAGCACAACGGTGTGGATCCTGAAACATCAGGGACGACTATCAACAATGGCATAACACCAGCTACGAAAGTTTGGACTGTGGGGTTAAACGTCAAATTCTAAGTAGGTTCTAGTTACGAAAGTTCTAAATATTAATTGACCAAGACATGAATATTAAACATATAATAAGACCGGCCAAAATGATTGCCATGGCTGCGTTGATGCTAACCGGGCAGGCGTGTAATCATTTATTGGATGAAGAGGTAGTTTCCGGTATTGGAAATAACTATATGAATACTCCGAAAGGATTTGAAGATGGGGTGAATGCGGCTTATTCTTCGCTACGTAACTACTATGCTACGCAGCTTGGCTTAACAATGACCGAGTTTGGAACCGATATATATGCGACCGGAGCGGATGGAGGTTATAAAGGATTCCATTTTTATGACACGCAACTGAACCCAACGGTGGATTATCTGGCCCAACTTTGGGATGAATTTTACCGCGGTATTAACACTTGTAATGCGATTATTGATCGCGCACCAAATGTAGCGGGTGTAAATGATGATGTAAAAAAACTACGCATTGCAGAGGTTAAATTTTTAAGAGCGCACTATTATTTCATTCTGTTCCAACAGTATGGTCCTGTGGATCTGCGACTGACAGAAACCGTAGTTGCCTCTAAGGAAACCAAAAGGGTAACCGATGCGGAGATGTTTACCGCCATTATCAAGGACATGACCGAAGCAATAGCGGATCTTCCCACATCATCAGGTCAATATGGCCGTATTACGAAGCCAATTGCAGAAATGGGGTTAGCGAAGGTTTATCTTACCAAAGCTTACTCTACTTCCAAAGCACCTGATGATTTTACCAAAGCTGCGGAATTGAGTAATAATGTTGTTACTAAATATGGTTTTAAGTTGCAAGATGATTTTGCCAGCGTTTTTGATGAGGGTAATCAGCGAAATTCTGAAATAGTTTGGGCGGTACAGTATACATCTGATCCTTTGACGAACCTTACCAACAACACGGGGGCTACCAACGGCGGTAATAACCTACACCTGTTTTTTGGTATGCAGTACGACGTACAGGCAGGTATGCAAAGGGATATCGTAAACGGTCGTCCATTCAAGCGTCTCCGCCCGACTAACTATTGTACAGAAGTTGTCTTCGGAGAAAGAATTAATGACTCGCGGTATAAAAAAACATTCAAGGATACTTGGCTGAGCAACAAACCAGGAACCTATAAAACCGCATTTGACGACTCGAAAGAAAGCGTAACATTTGCTTCGGGCGATACTACGATTTTTATCCCTGGTTACGAAATGCCAAAAGCGGAGCGTGCGAAGAGGAAGTATCAGGTGTTGGTACCAAGTAAATACTCTGAGGCTCTTTTCCCTACTTTGATTAAGTTTTTTGATACGAAACGTCCGGATATGACCTATGAGCCAGGTAGTCGTGACTTTTTTGTATATCGCCTTGCGGATACTTATCTGATGTTGGCCGAGGCACAATTAGGTGCAGGTAAGGTGAAGGAAGCCACGGAGGCTCTCAATGTTGTAAGAAAGCGGGCAGGATGGCCAGGCAAAAAAGAAGCCATGGAGATTACTCCGGCTCAAATGACATTTGAATACCTGATGGAGGAGCGCGCCAGAGAATTAGCCGGTGAGCAAATTCGTTGGTTGGATTTGAAACGTTGGGGAAATTTGCTTGAAAGGGTGAAAAAGCATAACCCACAGGCAGCTGCCAATATTTCGGAAAGGCATTTGGTAAGACCAATTCCGCAAACACAAATTGATAGAAGTGCTAAAAATGCGGAGGGGACGTCAGTTTTCTCTCAAAATCCAGGCTATTAAATAAAAGTAAAATGGCTGCCGGTCAAGATTAGACTGGCAGCCATTTATATATATACGAACCTTTTACATTAGCTCCAACCCTGTGCTGTAATAGGAACGCGGTTATCGCCTTTGGTATGTAGAGCAATTTCTTCTTTATTGTCTGTTACATACCCTATAACACTAATTTTAGGATTGTTTTTAATTAATTCGTAGGAATCCTGAGGGATCGTAAAGAGCAATTCATAATCTTCCCCACCGTTCAAAGCGGCGGTAATCGGGCTTATTTTAAGCTCCGTGGCTGCCAGAAACGTATGGTCGTCAATAGGAAGTCTTTCTTCAAACACAATGGCACCAACACCCGACTGGGCGCACAGGTGCAACAGATCCGAAGCAAGTCCATCAGAAACATCAATCATTGCAGTAGGAAGAACTCCGGCTTCTGCAAGCTCATATACAACATCCATACGCGCCTCAGGACGAAGTTGACGCTGGATTACATAATCCTTCCCTTCCAATTCAGGCTGCATGTTTGGATTGGCCAAAAAAACCTGCTTTTCTCGTTCCAATAATTGAAGTCCAAGATAGGCTCCGCCCAAATCGCCGGTTACACAAAGTATATCGTTTGGTTTCGCTGTATTTCTGTACGTAATCAAATCTTTTTTTACTTTACCAAAAACACTTACAGAGATCAGCAATCCAGAACGGGAAGAGGAGGTATCGCCACCTACCAGATCCACATTGTAGTCGGTGCAAGCAGCTTTGATACCTTCATATAGCTCATCGATGGCTTCCACTGAAAATCGATTGCTTAAAGCTAGATTTACGGTTACCTGTTGCGGAATGCCGTTCATAGCGGCGATATCGGATACATTTACCGCAATGGCTTTGTAACCAAGGTGTTTCAGAGGAAAAAAAGTAAGGTCGAAATGAACACCTTCCAGTAACATATCTGAAGATAAAAGCCCAAATTGTGCATCAAGGTCTATCACAGCGGCATCGTCACCTATTCCTTTTATAGTTTCAGGAAGTTTAGTTTTTATTCCCTGATTAATTCGTTTTATGAGGCCAAATTCGCCTAAACTGCTGATTTCTGTTCTTGCTTCCATGTCGTAAAATTAAAAAAACGAAGCCACTTCTTATCACAGAAATGGCTTCGTTTGAAAAGCTATTTTTTATCCTTTTAGTTCCGGTATGTTTAATTATGAAGCGCTTAGCGTATATTCATTGATCGTATTACCGGTTTTAGGACTTTCTTTCAAATTTTTCAAGACTAGTCTCATGTCGTCTATAGATTCGATTGAAAATTCTACAGTTCCGCCACTTCCAGTTGGCTGAGGATTCAATCCTTTTAGGATCAACTTCGAGTCTCCCTGCAATTCCCAGGTTCCTGTGAAGGTCGTTCCATCACGTTCTGTATACGTTACGGTTGTTGGCGTAAGTGTCAAACGGAACGACGAATAACCGGGAACAGTATTGCTGGATCCACCCCTTGTGTAAACAAGAGTAGAGCCTTCCTTAATGGTTTCTGCGATCCATGCTTTCGCAATTCGCTCCGATAAAGGTTTTACTTTTTTCTTGCATCCGGTTGCAACCAGTGTAAGTATTAGAGCCAGAGACCAAAGTAGTGCGTAACTTTTTTTCATATCCTAATTTTATGATAATCCGTAAGAAAACGCCAAGTTCATACTTTTTAGTCTTATTTTCAAAATATTCTGTGGCCTGCAATTAAAATTCACTGTCAAATGCTTAATGAGTAAATTGCGGCGAAAAAATAATTTGCATGAAGGAATATACCAGAGGACAATTAGCACTCCGAAATGGGCAGGATCGGGAAGAGATTTGGTGTGCCTATAAAGGAATTATATATGATGTTACGGGCTCGCGTTTATGGCGAAACGGGCATCATTACGAACATTGGGCCGGTCAGGATTTAACCAAAGAACTCGGTGACGCCCCCCATACCGATCGCGTTTTTGAAAAATTCAACGTAGTTGGTAAGTTGGTGATTTCGTAGGCATTGGGCAAGATATAAATGGAAGCAGGATATATGAATTCTAATCAATGCATTTTAATTGCGGATAGTGGATCTACCAAAACCGATTGGGTACTTAAGCAGCACGATGGTGAAATAAGGATTCAATCGGCAGGATTAAATCCTTTTTACCAAACAGAAAAGGATATCGCTGAGGTTTTACAACGAGAGGTGTTGCCGCTGGTAGCTGTGCCGGTAGATGCTATATACTTTTACGGCGCTGGCTGCGCAGACGAAGTATCGTCGAAACCTGTTAAAGATGCGCTTACTGGCTGTTTTAGATCTGCGGGTATTGTGGAAGTAGCATCGGATATGTTGGGAGCCTCGCGTGGATTATGCGGTGATGAGCCTGGCCTGGCGTGTATTTTGGGTACAGGTGCCAACAATGCCGTATATAACGGCAGATACAATGTGCGGTCCATAGGATCACTGGGGTTTTGGTTAGGTGATGAAGGAAGTGGTTCTTATTTGGGTAAAACCTTGGTTGTTCATTTTTTACAGAACGAATTGCCAGACGATCTGAAAGCCTTGTTTTCTCAAAGTTTCCCGGAATTAAATCGGTTAAGTGTGCTGGAATCGGCCTATAAAAAGCCTTTCCCCAATCGTTATTTTGCCACGTTCACACGCTTTATTGGAGCGCATTTGTCACACCCGTTTATGGAACAGCTAGTGGGAAAGGCCTTTGACGCATTCTTGGAGAAATATGTACTGAAACATCCTGAGTCTAAAACCTATCCCGTGTCCTTTGCAGGATCAATAGCCTTTCATTTTTCTACTGTATTGGAATCGAGGGCTGAATCGAAAGGATTGAAAGTAGGTAAGATATTAAAGTCGCCGATGGAAGGTCTTGTAGAATATCATTCAAGAATTGAAACAAAAGAAAGTTAGCTGACGTTACTAAATCTTCGGTTTACAGAAGTAGAAAACGGTTTTTTACGATAGGTTTTACAGTAAAAATGATGTCATGCCCCGCAGAACCATACAATGGCTCACAATATTTTCCGCTTTATTGATCATTGGCGTAGTGATCACGCAGATATATTGGGTGAAGCAAACGTTAGATTTGCGACATAGGCAGTTCAATGAGAATGCCCACGTAGCCTTGCAGGAGGTGGCTAGTAAGTTGGCACACGTAAGTGGTGTTATGCAAACTACCAATCCGGTGGAGCAATTATCAACAGAGTATTTTTTGGTGAATACCAATGCGACCACCCAGCCCGAATTGCTGGAACTGTTTATTAAAGACAGTTTTCAAAAGCATAATTTGATCACCGATTTTGAAGTAGGTATATATGACTGTACCACCAATCGGATGAGGTATGGCATGTCACTGAGCACAAAAAACAATGACAAAGCTCCCACGGCAACTTCTACCTGGGTGAAGACCGATAAGTATCCTTATTATTTTGGGGTTCGTTTTCCGGAGCAGGTTACCTTGTTTACCGGTAGCATGAATGGTGCCATTTGGTCTTCGGTACTGGTTCTGGTAGCTGTTTCATTTTTTGCCTATGCACTGTTTATCATATTGCGTCAAAAGCAACTTTCAGAAGTCCAGCGCGATTTTGTCAATAATATGACACACGAGTTGCAAACACCAATCTCTACGATTCGTATCGCTGCGGATGTACTCAATACCACGGGTATTGTAAAGCAACCTGAGCGTCATTCGCGGTATGTCCGTATTGTGCAAGAAGAAATATTAAGATTGCAAGGGCAGGTAGAAATGGTTTTGTCGATGGCCAAGGCGGAGAGTAATGCGTTAATTTTGAAAAGGGAAACCATTGATACGCACGAGGTCATAAAGTCGTTGTTACTGCCTTTCGAAGAAAAAATTGACTTTGTAACCGAGGCATCCAACAGTATAATCGATGCTGATCCTTTTCATTTTAGGTGTATGATCACCAACCTGATCGATAATGCCTTAAAGTACTCCGATAATATACGAAAAGTGAAGGTGATGACGGCCAATAAAAATGGTACTTTGGTCGTTTCCGTGCAGGACCAGGGGATTGGGATTGCGCCAGAATACCAGAAGAAAATATTTAATCAGTTTTTTAGAATCTCTTCCGGCGATGTACACGATGTAAAAGGTTTTGGGATAGGGCTGAGTTATGTGAAGCAAATTGTTCGCGCACATGGCTGGCATTTGGATCTGGATAGCGCATTGGGGAAGGGTAGTACTTTCAAGATAACCATACCACAGAATAAGGAAAACACGCAGAGGCCCTCACAGGCTTAAAACATTTGTATATAAAATAAACCGATACTGATACATTGGAACCGTTGAAAAAGAAGATTTTATATGTAGAAGATGATCCAAACCTTGCTTTTGCAACCAAGGATACGCTGGAACAGTATGAATACGATATTGTTCACGCCCAAGATGGTGTTGAAGCACTTGAAGTATTTGGTAAGGAACATTTTGATATTTGCCTGTTGGATGTGATGCTACCCAAAATGGATGGCTTCACCCTAGCAGAAAATATCAGAAAATCGGATAGCCAGGTTCCAATTCTTTTTCTTACGGCCAGAGGTCTGCAAGAAGACAAGATTAAAGGGCTAAAACTTGGAGCGGATGATTACGTTACCAAGCCATTTAGTATAGAGGAACTGCGCTTACGGATAGACGTTTTCTTGCGTAGAAGTACGGTTGGGACACCTGTTCAGGCTAAGCCGGAGACGGATAAGGTAGGTAAATATAGTTTTGATTTTCAGAAGCTTAGTTTGTCTATCGGTGAGAGTAAACAATCTCTTACCTTTCGTGAGGCCGAAGTGCTCAAATACCTTGCAGACCGCCCAGATCAGGTGATACGTCGTGACGATTTGCTGAAAGCGATATGGGGAGACGATGATTATTTCATGGGCAGAAGTCTTGATGTGTTTATATCTCGCCTCCGAAAATATTTGTCCCAGGATCCTGACATCCGAATCGATAATATTCATGGTGTAGGGTTCAGAATGCGGTGGTAATTAAATTTTTATAGAAATTTATTACTGAAACACTTGCGTTACAAAAAATAAGTTCGCATATTTGCACCCTCATTTGGAAAAATAGTAAAGTTATGGCTAAGGTTTGTCAAATTACTGGTAAAAGAACTCGTGTTGGAAATAACGTTTCCCACGCTAATAATAAAACAAAGCGTAAATTCTTCCCGAATTTGCAAAAGAAACGTTTCTTCCTTCCTTCGACTGGGGAGTGGGTTACGCTTAAAGTAGCTACATCTGCACTTCGCACTATCAATAAGAATGGTGTTGAAGCTACTATACAAAAGGCATACGATAAAGGAACGCTTACGTTCTAAGAAATTTACGAATTTATTGGAA
>CALGRQ010000371.1 GCA_937880795.1 uncultured Dyadobacter sp.
ATCGTTCGTATTTGATGGCCTTGCGCAAATCACCTTTTGCAGCCGGCAAATTACTTCTGTTACGAACCATGTTAAGAAACTCCGTCGCAACGGCAGTCTCTCCTAGTTCCAAACTTGCCTCCGCATGATTCAGCAAAACTTCTGCCATACGCATGTGAATAAACACATTTTGATTGTACTGGTCACGTCCTACAACGGCGTCATCCATAAACTTTTTCATGATGTAACCCGTATAATTTCCATTGGCCGGGCTCACCGGCCCTTGTCGCGTGTCAAGTCCAAATCGCTCACTCACCACCTTTCCATTTTCTGTTACCGTTCTTGTCCTACGATCGTAAATTCCCATAGGATCCAGACTCACCATATCAGCGAACCTGGGTGGCACTGTCGTATAGCATTGTCCCGTAAAACCGCGGCTCCCGATTCTTATAGGGATTAGCATCTTTATACTTAGACGATATGTTGACATACTCTCCCTTCTCATTCACTTTAAAGTGTTCAAAAAAATCAGAGCCATCCTCCATTTGATACGTATCGGCTACATTTCCGTAAGGAGAATTGTTGCCCCAGTTATCAATACCGTTCGGGCCATTCCATTGATTCGTTTTGATGAGGTTTCCCATGTCTTCACGATGCAACTTTCCCCAAATTACCTCTTCGTTGCTGAGCGTTCTGGCCTTAAAGAAGGAGAAATAGTTTTTAGCCACAGCATCTTTATCCGGAGCTCCGAAATTGGCTAGTTTCACCGTACCCAAGTCAATAAGCTCCTGCGAGGCCGCTGTTGCTTTTTCCCAAAGCGCCTTTCTATTGGGATTGATATACCCAACCAAATTATTTTCCACCCCACTACCGGCCGTGAGATCACTGGCGGCAAAAAGCAAGATTCGGGAACGTAGCGCCATGGCTGCCTCTTTATTCGCACGTCCCATTTCTATTTTGGATTTGAGCGGAAGTAGGCCTATGGCATTCTTCAAATCATTATCGATGAAATTGATGGTTTCCTCAAAGGTATTTCGTGTAACCTCTGTAAAATCCTCCCCTAGTTTCAGGGACGAACCAAAAAGGGGTACGCCTCCATAAGACCGTGCTATATCGGTATAAAACAAAGCTCGTAAAAACAGCGCTTCTCCCTTCAATACATTCACTTCTCCCCGTATACGCTCCCGATCACTGGCGGCATAGGTATTAGGAAGCTCCTCTATTTTTTCCAGAAAAATATTCAACTTTTGAATGTCCGAAAAATGACTCCAAGTCAAATGTCCACGGTTGTCGCCCAAGCTACCGGGTCCAATGGTACCGTTGCAATACTCGGGGAGCTGTGCACCTTTTAACAAAGTGGTTTCGCCCGCAAAAACGCCTGTTTGATAACCCGGTCCGCGTTTGGTCCAGCCATACTCCACATTTCCGTAAATATCATTCAAATAGTATTTAGCGAGATTTATATCTGACCACACAATCGGATCCGAATAACTATTCATTGGGGTGCGGTCTAAGAAGTCGGGATTACAACCGATAATCCACAAGCCTACCAGCCCGGCACAAAGTCTTGTATATATGTTATTTTTCATTTCAAGAATTGATCAAAAACTAATATTAGCACCAATCGAGTATGTTTTCATGATGGGGTATGCACCCATTCCACTCACCTCCGGATCCATGATTTTATTGCCAGAATAAATCAAGAATGGATTTTGTGCAGATACAAACACTCGCGCTTCTTTCAACCATACACGCTCTGCTACATGCTTAGGAATACGGTAAGCCAGTTGTGCATTACGCAAGCGTACATACGACACATTGGTATAGTTGTAATCTGTGATGTGCGTACTTCTCCAATACTCCTCCGCCCATTGATACGCTCTTGGCTTTGTAGCATCCGGATTATTCACCGTCCAACGGTCTTCGGCCTCAAACTGGTAATAGTTCCCAGCCGTACCAGACCGTTCGTCATTGTATAAATTCCGGATCGCATTACCGTGGCCCTGCAAGAGTGCAGTTAACGTCCAGTTGCCATAGGAAAGCTTGAAATCAAGTCCAAAAGTAAGCTCAGGTGTAGTTGTCAACGGAATCAACTGCTTGTCTTTGGCGGTGATTTCTCCATCCTGATCGTAGTCTTCTATGATAATATCTCCGGGTCTTGCATTGGGCAAATGTGCATAGGAGTCAATATGAGCCTGATCTCTGAAAATGCCCAGCGATTTATAAATTAACAGTGCACCATGCGGTTTGCCCGTTCTCACCTGCCAAGGCACGGGTTGTGCAGGCTCATCATATTCTCTAATTCTGTTACGTACAAAGTTTAAGTTTCCTTTCACTTCATAAGAGAATTTTCTCACCTGCCCACGGTAGCCAAGCACCGACTCAAAACCATAATTATCTACGATTCCGAAATTTTCATCTGGCAACCGTATTCCTGTAAACAAGGGTACCGATGAATTCCGTTTTACAAGAATATTACTGCGCCGTCCATAAAACAAATCGGCATCAAAGAACAATTTGGACTGGAACATGCCCATCTCTATACCCAGGTTATACATATTTGAAACCTCCCAGGTGATGTTCGGATTTGGCGCTCCTGCCTGAATTAGGCTCGGCACGTAAGTTCGGTTATCACCCAAGGGTACACCGGTTCCAAAAGAATAGCTCGTAAGATATTGAAAGGGGCTAACCAGGTCATTACCAAGCCTTCCATAAGAAGTTTTAACCTTAAAATAATCGACCTTTTTGATATTTGACTTCCACCAGTTGGTTTCAGATGGAACAAAACCCAGTAACAGGGAAGGGAAATTCCCCCAGCGCCCGGC